>NZ_JBAQRT010000335.1:0-11152 GCF_049306435.1 Zavarzinia sp. | reverse complement strand
GCCCGGGGCTGGCGGCGGCTGGCCACGGCTCGCGGCCCTGCGCTTCGCTTTGTCATCACCCTGCCATCTCCGGCCGACGCCACATGAGGATATCCGGCCCGCCAACGGTATTCCGTTCGCAAGGCCGGGCTTGCAGGCATCTAATCGAAATCGGCTGCGGGCGCCAAAGTCTTCGTGCGGGGTTATGAAAAATTCACATTCGAAATGGGCAATCGTTCACGCCGCCTCGCCCGCCGCATGGCCGCTCGACCAGGCCCATTGGAAGTTATAGCCGCCCAGCCAGCCGGTGACATCGACCGCCTCGCCGATGAAGTGGAGGCCCGGCACGGCATTCGCCGCCATGGTGCGGGACGACAGATCGCGGGTGTCGACGCCGCCGGCCGTCACCTCGGCCTTGGCGAAGCCTTCCGTGCCGGCGGGTATCACGCGCCAGCCGTTGATGCGGGCGGCGAGGCCGGCCAGCGCCTTGTCCCCGGTCTCGCCGATCGGCCGGGGCTGGTCGCCGGCCAGGGCCTGGGCGAAGCGCGCCGGTAGCGCCTCGGCGAGGATGGTCTTCACCTCGGCGCGCGGCCGCCCGGCCTTGCGCGCCTTCAGGAAGGCGGCGATATCGGTATCCGGGGCGAGATCGAAGCTGATCGCCTGCCCTTCCCGCCAGTATGACGAGATCTGCAGGACGGCGGGGCCCGACAGGCCGCGATGGGTGAACAGCAGATTCTCCCGGAAGCTGGCCTTGCCGAGGCGGGCGACAGCCTCCACCGAGACGCCGGACAGCGGCGCCGCCAGCGCGAGGTCCTCGGCGCCGAGGGTCAGGGGCACCAGGGCGGGGCGGGGCGGGATGACGCGGAGGCCGAACTGCCGGGCCACGTCATAGGCGAAGCCGGTCGCGCCCATTTTCGGAATGGATGGACCGCCCGTGGCGACGACCAGGCTTTCGGCGGCGATATCGCCCTTGTCGGTGGTCACCCGGAAGCGGCTGCCGTCATGCGCGATGGCGGTCACGGCGCGGCCCAGCTCCAGACCGACCCCCGCCGCGTCGCATTCCGCCAGCAGCATGGCGAGGATCTGCCGGGCCGAGCCGTCGCAGAACAACTGGCCGAGGGTCTTTTCATGAAAGGCGATGCCGTGACGGTTCACCAGATCGATGAAGTCGTGTTGCGTATAGCGGCTGAGCGCGGATTTGCAGAAATGCGGATTGTCGGACAGGAAGCGCTCGGGCTTCGCGTCCAGATTGGTGAAATTGCAGCGGCCGCCACCCGAGATCAGGATCTTGGCCCCCGGCTGGTCGCCATGTTCAATGACGACGACCCGCCGCCGCCGCCGGCCAGCCGTCATGGCGCAGAATAACCCGGCGGCCCCGGCCCCGATGACAATGACGTCGACTTCCATGATTACTGTTCAGCGTCTTTCTGCGATCTGTATACAATCGAGATCTGTTCGGGCATTGGGAACCCTGGATTGACCCAAAGCAATGCGCGCCCTATGCTCAAGGCGGAGCATGTTCCGGTCGGGGGCTTCCCAGCAGCCGATTCCAGGGGAATCGGCAGGCGGGGAGTGGCCGTGCACACGTTTCGCTCTTTGTAATTCAGGACTTACCGGGGGGTAAGATGATGTCCAGAATAAATGGTGCCAAGCATAGCCTGGCTGTATCCGCTATCGCCCTGACCATCGCGGCCGGCTTCGGCATCGGCTCCGCATGGGCGCAGGCCGCCATCATCGACAACGGCACCGTCGCCATCGGCGTCAATCCCGAAGGCAATCTGATCACCGGTGGCGTGGGGCTGACCTTCCTCGATCTGCCCGCCGGTGGGCAGGACGCCCTGGCGCCGGGCTGCGCCTGCGAGGCCTGGGGTGTCGCCGACTTCTCGACCCGGGACGATGTGACGCCGTTCTTCGGCAATGCCGGCGAAGCGACCGGCGATCGCAATCTCTTCGATGCGACGCTGACCGTGTCGGGCACTGGCACCGATCCGCGCTCGACCGGCGACAGCGCGATCTCGACCGTCAACGTCGGCGCCGCCGGCTCGGACCGTCGTCTCTCGGTCACCCATGAATACAGCCCGAGCGTGGATTCCCGCCTCTACGAGGTCGACGTCTCGATCACCAACATCGGCACCACCGACATCACGGAACTGCGCTATCGCCGGGCGATGGACTGGGATATTCCGCCGACCGAATTCAGCGAATTCGTGACCATCGCCGGCCTGCCGGCGGGCAATATCGTCGCGACCAGCGACAACGGCTTCGCCAATGGCAACCCGCTGGAGGCGACGGGCAGCATCTCGGCGCCCGAGAACGAGAATTTCGAGGATAACGGTCCAGACGATCACGGCGCCACCTTCGATTTCCATTTCGGCAATCTCGCGGTCGGCGACACGCGCGAATTCGTGATCTTCTACGGCGCCGCCGCCAACGAGGCGGAGGCACTGGACGCTCTGCGCGCCGTCGGGGCGGAAGTCTATTCGCTCGGCCAGTCCTCGGGCGTCGGCGGTGCGGAAGACGGCACGCCCGCCACCTTCATCTTCGCCTTCGCGGGTGTCGGCGGCACGCCGATTGGCGGCCAGCGGGCGGACTTCACGCCGCTCTATGTCGATATCCCGATGCTGGTATCGCAGAGCCATTTCCGCAACGTCGGCCTGCGCCTGTCGGGCAAGATCGGCGGCGGCGAGACCAGCACCCTGTCGACCGTCGCCTCGATGATGGATGGCGCGCCGGCTGAAATGGGCGCCGCGGCGGGCGACACGATGGCCAATAATGTCTTCGGCGTCGAAGGCCTGCGCGCCTTCCTCACCGGGTCCTACAACGGCTCCTCGCTCAGCAGCCAGCCCGGCTTCTCGGGCAGCGACACCGATGGTTTCTCGATCACCACCGGCATCGACTATGAACTGATGAAGGGCGAGGGCGTCGTCGACAGCATGATCGCCGGTATCGGCTTCGGCTGGTCGGGCTTCTCGTCCGATATCCATGACGCGGGTTCCGATGTCGATGGCACCGGCCTCACGCTGCTCGCCTATGGCTCGACCACGATCGCCAAGGATCTGAACATCGATCTGACGGTCGGCTATAGCTGGATCGGCTACGACAGCACCCGCGATACCGGGCTTGGCTCCGCCGATGGCGACATCGATGCCCGCGACCTCAGCGCCCGCCTCGGCATCGGCTATGATATCGCGCTGCCCAACGACGTGCCGAAGACGTCGCTGATCGTCACGCCTTACCTCGATGTCGGCTATTCCTATGCCGAGGTCGACAGCTACACCGAGACGGGCAGCCTCGCGGTTTCGGTCGAGGGGTTCAGCACGGACTCGCTGACCACCGAGGTCGGCCTGCGCGGCTCCTTCACCGTGCCGTCGCCGATCTTCTCGGATACCGTGATCCTGCGCGTCTCGGGCGGCTGGGTGCATGAATTCCTGGACGACGGCTACACGATCCAGCAGCAGCTGGGCACCACGACCCTGACCGCCCGCACCGGCGATCCGGACCGCGACTATGCCCGCATCACCGGCGGCCTCGCCTTCCCGGTGGCGCCGGACTTCGCCATGGGCATCGATTACGACGGCACCTATGGCAACAGCGACTCCAGCAGCCAGATGATCTCGCTGCGCAGCCGCGTCGCCTTCTGATCGTCGTCGGTCCCGCCGACAAAAGGAAACGCCCGGGTTTAGGCCCGGGCGTTTTTCTTTGGGCGATGCCGATGTCTCAGGGCGCGGTCTTCGATCCCAGCAGATGGGCGGTCAGATTGGCGTCGGGGATCTGGTGCACGCGCTCGAACAGGCGGGAATAGGTCGCCTTGCGGATCAGCCAGCGGCCGTCCTGCTTCACGTATTTGTCGACATAGAACGAACTGCCCTCGACCACCGTGTTGCCGAAGGCGAGGCTCATGGTCCAGTCGATCAGGGTCCAGTGACCGTCGGCGGTGTCGTCGTCATGCACCTCGATGATCGGGTGGTGCACCGTGTGGCTGCTGACGAGCTGCGGGTTGAAGGCCTCGCGGATCGCCTGCATCACATTATCCCGCCCGACATAGTGGAAGCGGTAGATGCCGCCCTGGTAATCGACCTCGGCATCCGGGGTCAGCAGGGATTCGAGCAGGGCGAGGTCGCAGGTGTCGATCGCCCGGCAATATTTGTACTTCAGCTGCTTGATCAGTTCGATGTCTTCGAGGCGCAGGGCCATTTTCTCTCTCCTCCCGGTCAGGCGGGCATGTATTCGCCGCCGTTGACGTCCAGCGTCGCACCCGTCACCTGGACGGCGTAATCGGACAGCAGCATCAGGGCGGCGCGGCCGCATTCCTCGTCCGGCGGAATCCGGCCGAGCGCGATGCGCGCGGCGGCCTCGGCCACGGCTTCTTCCTTGGTCTTGCCCATGGTCATGGCGCGCCATTCGAAGAACATGTCGGTGGCGGGGCCGCCCAGCCAGCCCATGGTGGTCATGTTCACCCGAACGCCCTTGGGGCCGAGTTCCAGCGCAAGCTGGCGGGTCAGCGAGGCGAGGGCACCCTTGGCCAGGACGTAACCGCCTTCGCCCGCCATGGGCTTGCGATCGGCCATGGTGCCGATGTTGACGACGGCACCCTTGCCCCTGGCCTCGAATGTGGGCAGCACGGCGCGGATCATGTTCAGGGCGCCGCCCACGATCACGTCGAAGGCGAGGCGCAGATCGTCCGCGTCATTGTCGAGCAGCGGCACCATGGGCGGGTGGTAATAGGCGGAGTTGATCAGCCCGTCGATCGTGCCGAAAGCCTCGATCGCGGTGGCGGCGACGCGGGCGCAATCCTCGGGCTTGGTCACGTCGCCCAGCACCGAGACGGCCTTGCCGCCATTGGCCAGAATATCCTTCAGGACATCGCCCATCACGAAATCGGAACGCGACATCATGACGACGCTGGCGCCGGCGATGGCGGCATCGCGCGCCATCTTGGCGCCCATGCCCGGGCCGATGCCGGTGACGATGACCACCTTGTCCTTGAGCAGCATGAGGTCCCCCCTGGTTTCAGTTCTTCAGGAACGTGTCGATATAGAAGGCGAAATCCGCCTCAAGCCCGGGTTTGGTCAGGCCGAAGTCCTCGGCCGTGTAGTGATGCGCCGGGTGGCGGTCGCGGGCGTTCTGGTCCAGCCATTCCCGCATCGCCGCCTGTTCCGTCTCGCCGAAGGCAAGGCCGAGGGCGGCATAGACGCGCCGGGCCTCGCCCACGGGATCGCGCTGGACATCCTCGTAGCGGGCGTCGATGAAACGCGCCGGATGCTTTTCGCGAAGGGCGATCACCTCGGCCAGCGAACGGCGGAAACGCTTCACCCAGAAGGGGCCGATGGCCTTGGTGTCGAGCCTGTCGGTATTCGGCTTGGTCAGGGCGGCGGCCATGCTGGCGTAGGACGGCACGGTTTGCACCGGCGTCCGGTGGGTCATCACCACCCGGCATTCCGGGAATACGGCGAAAAGGGCGGGCAGGGCGGTCAGGTGATGCGGCGACTTCAGCAGCCACTTCTTGCCCCGGCGCTCCGGCGCCTGCCACTGCAGGAGTTTCAGCCAGGTCTTCAGCTCGCGGTAGGCCGGTGTCTGGTCGAAGTCGAGCAGGAAGGCATCGTAACCCGGCACCTTCAGCATGGTGGCATAGCCCGTCGAGATGAACGAGCGGTCGAGCAGGAGGACATCCTCCTCGTAACCCACCGGGTCGATGGGGTGGATCGCCGCGATCTCGGGCATGGTGGCGAGATAGATCGCCGTCATCTGTTCCGCCGCCTCGACGCGGGGACTGGTGCCGCCCGGCGTCTCCCCCGGGAAGGGAATGGGGTTCAGCAGCTCCCACGAGAAGGTCGAGGTGAGTTCCGACGAACAGGCCAGCAGGCGATGCAGCATGGTGCTGCCGGTGCGCGGCAGGCCGACGATCTCGGCCATGACCTCGACCTTTTCCTCGGCGATCTCGGGATGGTCCTTCAGCAGCTGGATGAAGCGCAATCGCTCGGACAGGGATTTCAGCAGGCTGCCACCCTGGATGAAGGTGCCCATCTCGGACAGGTCCGCTTCCTCGTTGAGGGAGCGCACGAGGGCGTTCAGCGGCGCGAGAAACCAGGGATCGCCGAAATCGGCGAGGCCCGTCTCGGCCTTCGCCTGGGCCATCAGTTTCTCGACCGAAAAGACCTCGGCCATGGGATATCCTCCTGTAACTCTTATCGTCTTCTGATCGTCATCCCGGCGCAGGCCGGGATCTGGTTCGGAATGGGCGCTTCTTCCGGCGCGAGATCCCGGCCTGCGCCGGGATGACGCCGTCGTCAGAGGTCAATCACGCGGCAGCGCGGCAGCGGATGCGTCGATGCGCCCAGCCAGCGCAGCAGGGCGGTGCCGCGGTCATGGCCGGCGGTGTCGATCCAGTTGCCGAAACCGGGGTCGCGGTTGGCGATCACCAGGGTAAGGCTGCCGTCCGCGTTCAGCTTCGCGCCGTGCTTGTTGATCCAGACGCGGTGGTGCCGGTAGTCGAGGGATTCCATCCACCAATTGTTCAGCTGGAAATTCCAGTAAGGGCAGTCCGGCACCTCGGTCTCGATCACCCAGGCCTGATCGGGGCCCAGTTCCCAGTAACCGTGCAGGTAGAAGATGTCCGGATCGCCGCCGGCGCGCAGGAACATGTCCTGGCCCCAGTCGGGCAATTCGTTCGGCCGCGTCATGAACAGCTCGGTCCATTGCGCGAAGATGAAGGCGGTGCCCATCACGCCCATGGCGGCTTTCTGCAGCGCCTCGTTCAGATCGGCGGCGCGTAAAGGCGGCGGCGTGGCCGGGCCGCCGATCCGCTCGATCGTGTAATGGCCGGGTTTTTCGGTCGCGTGATCGAGATAGGACTGACGCACGACGAGGAGGGTGGAATCCGGGGCCAGGGGCAGCCAGTTGCCGGGCTTGGGCGTCGCCGAGGCGATGATCTCGAAGCTGCCATCCGGCCGGATGTCGAGGCCGCGGTCGTTCAATTCGCCGGTCGAGGACATGGTGCCGTCGATGGCATAGCGATTGGCCTTGGAGCCGATCGAGAAATAGGCGATCGAGCCGCGCTGGCCCCGGATCAGGTAATCGCGATCGCCCGCGACCGTCGCCGACAGATAGACATTGTCCGGGTTGTCGGCGCCGATCTTCACGGTTTCATGGGCGAGGCGGCGCAGAGCGGGGAAGTCGGGATCGCTGTATTCGACCGAGGCTTCGAGGAAGGCGCGGGTCAGCCGGCTGAGGTAGCGGATGCCTTCCGCCCGGTCGAGGACCGTGGCGGGCGCCTGTTCGCGAAAGAGGATGTTTCCGGCATTGGCGATCGTCTTGCAGAAATCCTGCCACGCTTCGCCCGAAAGAATTCGATCGTCCGCCGTTCCCGCCATCTTCCCTCTCCCGAAAATGGAAAATTTCTGTTTTCCTTGGCGCCGATCATCGCAGCGGCGATCTTTCCGTCAAGGGGAATCTGTCGCGTATCGAAAGGAACAGGCGTTGGCGAGGCGAGACGAGGCGGAACTGCGCGAGGCGATCCTCGACGCGGCGCGGGGTGTTTTTCTGACCGAGGGCTTCGCCGCCGCTTCAGTCGGCGCCATCGCGCGGACGGGCGGGGTCTCGACCAAGACGATCTATCGCTTCTTCGAAACGAAGACCGACATCCTGGTCGCGGTGATTTCGGGCTTCATGGAAATGATGCTGCCCGGGCTCGACGAATATGTCGTCGAGAGGCGGGACGAACTGGAGCCGGTGCTGAACCGGATCCTGAATGGCCTCGCGCCGCTCGGCCTGTCGGAAGGGGGGCTGGCTGCCAACCGGCTGGCGACGACGGAGGTGATGCGCGTGCCCGAAATGGTCGCGGCCTTCTACCGTGAGGGGCACGAGAAGATCGTCGCCGCCCTTGGCCGCTGGCTGGCGCGCCAGCAGGACGCGGGATACGTCCGCCTGACCGATCCCGAGCAGGCGGCGGCCATGCTGCTGTCCATGGCCTATGCCGACCTGACGCGGCGCGCGACGATCAGCGGCGCGCCGCCCTCGACCGAGGCGATCCGCCTCTGGGTCAAGGACGCGGTGGCGGTCTTCCTGCGCGGGGTCGCCGCCTGATCAGGCTTTTGTCTCGAAGGCGGCCTTCACCGCCTGATAATCGGTTTTGCCCGAGCCGAGCAGGGGCAGTTCGGCGACATGAACGACCAGCTTGGGCAGCAGCAATTCGGACAGGCCCTTCTCGTGCAGGTGATGGGCGAAGGCATCGCGCCTGGCGTCCGGGCAAGTGGTCATCAGGCCGAGGCGCTCGCCCTTGGCGGGGTCGGGCAGGTTGACGACGGCATGGGCGAATTCCGGCCAGATTTCCACCGCCTCATGCTCGACCGCGGCGAGGCTGACCATTTCGCCCGCGACCTTGGCGAAGCGCTTCGCCCGGCCGAGGATGGTGACGAAGCCGAGATCGTCGATATCGACGATATCGCCGGTGTCGTACCAGCCGCCCGGCGGCACTTCCAGCTCGCCCGGGCGGTCGGGTCGGAAATAGCCCAGCATGATGTTGGGGCCGGTGACCACCAGACGACCACCCCGCGTGATGCCCTCCACCGGTTCCAGCCGGGCGCGCATGGCGGGCAGCAGGCGGCCGACCGTGCCGGGCTTGAACTGCATCGCCGTGTTCACCGCGATCACCGGCGAGCATTCGGTGGTGCCATAGCCTTCGAGGATGCGGACGCCGAATTTCTCGCCGTAGATCCGCCGCGTCTCGTCCTTCACCCGTTCGGCCCCGGCGAAGATGTAACGGGTCGAATAGAAGTCGTAAGGATGGGCGGCGCGGGCGTAGCCGTTCAGGAACGTGTCGGTGCCGAACATCATGGTCGCCCCGGTCTCATAGGCGAGTTCGGGAATGGCCCGGTAATGCAGCGGCGAGGGGTAGAGGAAGGTCTTCACCCCGACCATCAGCGGCAGCACGAGGCCGCCCAGCAGGCCAAAGGAATGGAACACCGGCAGGGGGTTCAGCACCCGGTCGTTGCCGGTGATGTCGACGATGGAGGCGACCTGGTTCAGGTTGGCGTTCAGGCTGCGGTGACTGAGCACGACGCCCTTGGGCAGGCCCTCGCTGCCCGAGGTGAAGAGGACGACGGCGGGATCGTCCGGCCGCGTCGCCAGTTCGCCATGCAGGAAGCGGGGGGCCCTGGCGGCGGCCAGACCCCAGAGCTTGTCGGTCAGCTTCAGGCCGGCGCGGACATCTTCGAGATAGATGATGGTGGCCACCTCGCCGATCGCCTTGATCGCGTCCTCCAGCTTCGCCATGGCGACGAAGCGGCGGGAGGTGAGCACGGTCTTCACCCTGGCCGTCCGGCAGGCGGCGGCCATGGTCGATGGCCCGGCCGAGAAATTCAGCATGGCCGGCACCCGGCCGAAGCAGAGCAGGGCGAAGAAAGTGACGGCGACGCCCGCCGTGTTGGGCAGCAGGACGCCGGTGATTTCCTTCTCGGCCGTGCGGCGCGACAGGGCGCGGCCCAGCACGAAACAGGCCATGATGAAGCGGTTGTAGGTCAGCGGCTTGCGGTCCTGATCCTCGACGATCGGCAGATGGCCGCCGTGATTGGTGCGGGCGTGCAGCAGCGCTTCCCACAGGTTCACCTCGAGATCGACCGAGGCGAACATCATCTCGACCATGACGTCATAGAGCTTGTTGCCGACGACCTGGCGGCGTCGGCGGCCGGTCAGGCCGGCCGGGACATCGAAGCGCCGGGGCTCGAGAATATGGATCGTCACCTTGGGGAACAGGCGGCGGTGCAGCTTGCCGCCGAGGCGCGAGAACAGCGAATACTGCGGCCCCTCGATGCGGACGGGCAGCACCATGGCGCCCGCGCGGTCGGCGACCATGCCGGGGCCTTCGTAGATCTTCATCAGGCCGCCCGTCACCGTCGGCCGGCCTTCGGGGAAGATCACCATGGGCGTGCCATCGGCGACCGAGCGGATCAGCGCCTTCACCGCGACCGGGTGGGACGTATCGATGGGATAGAGCCGGATCAGTTTCGACAGCAGGCGGGCCGCCCGGCTGCGCGCGATGGTGGCATTGGCGGCGAAACGCAAATCGCCCGGCAGGAAGGCGGCGAGCAGCGGCGCGTCGAGATGGGAGACGTGATTGGCGACGATCACCACGCGCGGGCCGGCCTTGGCGACATTCTCGATGCCCTTGACCTCGACCCGGAACAGAAGGCGCAGCAGGCGGGCCGCCGCCGCCTTGAACAGGGCTTCCGGCCACAGGCGCAGGGCGGAGGGCAGCACGGCGAGGGCCGACAGGCCAAGGGCCAGGAAGAGCTCGGGCAGACCGAAGCCGACCGCGCGCAGCAGAAGGCCGAGCAGCAGGGCGGCGGCCCCGGCGAGGCCGACCAGCAGGCCGGTGATGGCGTAATGATGGGCGGTCGCCCGCTCGTCGCTCGGATCGCCGGTCAGGACCAGCAGCGGGATCGACAACAGGCCAAGGGCGGCGGCGAGGAAAAAGGTGTCGATCGCGACGCGGACCGCGGCGGCATCGCCGGCCAGGGCAAAGACGGTGCGCGGATCCATCCCCCCCGCCGCGCCGACATCGATGCTGGCGGCGGTCACGAACAGATCGAAGGCGGCGAGGGCGGCGATGCCAAGGGCGAGCGGGGCCAGGGCCGCGTTCACCGGCCCGCGCGAGAGCCGCAGCAGGATGAAGGCGCCAAAGCCGGTGCCAAGGGCCAGGATGCCGAGAAGGCCATATTCGGCGAGGCCATCGCCCAGCAGGATCTGGCGGGCCAGCGCCGGCAGATAGGCCACCAGCAGAAAGGCCGCCGCCGCCGTCCAGGCGACGATGACGGCCGCCGACCAGGGCGTGCCCTGGCGACGCATCCGCTCGATCGTGTCGAACACGCCGCCCCGCGCCATCAGGGCGAGGTCGACATCGTCTTCCGTCGGGCGGTGGCCCAGCGTGGCGGCGGCGAGATAGCGCGTCAGCCACCAGCCGGCCCCGGCGACGACGACGAGCACCAGCGCCAGCAATCCCTCGCCACCGGGCAGGGGCATCAGGACATGGCTTGCCCCGATGCCGAGGGCGGCGGCGATGAAGACGGCGCTCAGCGCCCGGGCGACCCCGGCCAGGCGCCTGTCGGCGTCGAGGCGGCGGTGAAGGGCGGACAGGATCAGGGGGCCGATGACGGCGCCGACGATGCCTTCGAGGGCA
>NZ_JBAQRT010000334.1:0-10946 GCF_049306435.1 Zavarzinia sp. | reverse complement strand
CCCGCCATCCGTCCGTGGCGGGCGCCCGGGCCTGGTGCTAGAGTGGGCTTCCGTGTCTTGTCGACCGGAAGGCGCCCGAACCTTCGCGAGATCCCGGCCTTCGCCGGGATCTCGAGCCGACAGGGGCACCTTCCCGGCACGAGCGGCGGGGGCGTTTCCCATTCGGGAGGGATCGAGCTTGGTTCAACCGCCGACATCCGGCCCTATCGATGTGGCCACCTCGATCGATGGGGAAGGCGAAGGCGTCTGGATCGACGTCATCCGCAAGATGGACGAGACCTATGCCGATCTCGTCGCGCAGCAGGTCGAGCTGGAGCGCAAGAACGCCGAACTCGAGGAGGCGCAGGCCTTCATCGCCGGGGTGATGGCGGCGATGACCGATGTCCTCGTCGTCGGCGACACGGCGGGCCGCATCGTCGAGGTGAACGCGGCGGCCGAGCGCGCCCTGGGCCGGGCCACGGGGCAACTGGCGGGCACCCCGCTGGCCGGCATTTTCGACGAAGCCTCGCAAGCCGCCCTCGGCCGTCTGGTCGCCGCCGCCCGTCGGCGCGAGCGGGTTTCCGACCTCGAACTCGTGCTGCGCGGGGCGGACGGGGCCTTTCCGGTCTCGGTCAATTCCTCGATCCGCTACACGCCGCGCGGGCGCTCGGCCGGGCTGGTGCTGGTCGGCCGGCCGACGGGGGAACTGCGCCGGGCCTACGGCGATCTGGCCGCCGCTCACGAGCGCCTGAAGGAGACCCAGCAGCAGCTGGTTCATTCCGAGAAGATGGCCTCCCTCGGCCGGCTCGTCGCCGGGGTCGCCCACGAGTTGAACAATCCGATTTCCTTCGTCTATGGCAATGCCCATGCCCTGCGCCGCCAGGCCGACCGGCTGACCGCCTATATCCGCGCCCTCGACGCCGGCAAGCCGGCGGCGGAAGCCCGGGCCGCCAACCGTGTGGACAAGGCCCTGGCCGACCTGCCGAGCACGATCGACGGTCTCGCCGAAGGGGCGGAGCGGGTGCGCGACATCGTCGCCGAACTGCGCCGCTTCGCCGCCACCGACAAGGCGCCGGCCGATCTCTTCGATCTCGGCGCCGTGCTTCATGCCGCCGTCACCTGGGTCGCGCGGGCGCAGATGCCGGACCTCGAGGTGAGCTTCGACCTGCCGGTGGACTTCCGGGCCTTCGGCCTGTCGGCTCACAGCCATCAGGTGGTGATGAACCTGGTGCAGAATGCGATCGATGCCATGGCCGATGCCCCGCCGCCCCACCGGCTGGTGATTTCCGGCCGGATCGAGGGCGGTCAGGCGGTGGTGGACATCCGCGACAGTGGCCCCGGCATCGCCACCGACGTGCTGTCCCGCATCTTCGATCCCTTCTTCACGACGAAGCCGGTGGGCAAGGGCACCGGCCTTGGCCTCGCCATCAGCGACCGTATCGTCAGCGATCAGGGCGGCTCGCTGTCCGCCGCCAATCACCCGGAAGGCGGCGCCGTCTTCACCCTGCGCCTGCCCGCCGATGGCGGAAGGCCCGCGCCATGAACCTGCTCTGGCTGCAATCGGGCGGCTGCGGCGGCTGCACCATGTCCATGCTCTGCGCCGAGGCGCCGGATCTTCTGGCGACCCTCGACTGCGCGGGGATCGAGCTGCTGTGGCACCCCACGCTTTCCGAGGAAACGGGGGGCGAGGTCGTCGACCTGCTCCGGGCCATTCTCGACGGGCGCCGCACGCTGGACGTCCTTTGCGTCGAAGGCTCGATCCTGCTGGGGCCGAATGGCACCGGTCGCTTCCACATGATGGCGGGCACCGGCCGGCCGATGATGGATTGGGTGCGCGACCTCGCCGCCCACGCCCGCCATGTCGTCGCGGTCGGCACCTGCGCGGCCTTCGGCGGCATAACCGCGGCGGGCGCCAATCCGGCGGATGCCTGCGGCCTGCAGTATGACGGACGCGAGAAGGGCGGTCTGCTCGGGCCCGAATTCCTGGCGCGGGGCGGCTTGCCGGTGATCAATGTCGCCGGCTGCCCGACCCATCCCAACTGGGTGACGGAAGCCCTGATGCTGCTGGCGGACGAGGGGCTGGCCGCCGCCGATCTCGACCAGTATCAGCGGCCGCGCTTCTATGCCGATCACCTCGTCCATCACGGCTGCCCGCGCAACGAATACTATGAATACAAGGCCAGCGCCCACCAGCCCTCGGACCTCGGCTGCATGATGGAACACATGGGGTGTCTCGGAACCCAGGCCCATGCCGACTGCAATACCCGGCTGTGGAACGGCGAGGGGTCCTGTACCAGGGGCGGTTACGCCTGCATCAACTGCACCGCGCCCGAATTCGAGGAGCCGGGCCACGCCTATCTGGAGACGCCGAAATTCGCCGGCATCCCGATCGGCCTGCCGACCGACATGCCCAAGGCCTGGTTCGTCGCCCTCTCGTCCCTCGCCAAGGCGGCGACGCCCGACCGGGTGCGGCGCAACGCCGCCGCCGATCGCATCCTGGTGCCCCCCACCGTCCATGAAAAACGCAAACGCTAGGGTCCGCCTTGAGTGAAACCGAAAGCCCCGGCCGGCTGATCGTCGGCCCGTTCAACCGGGTGGAGGGCGACCTCGAGGTCCAGCTCGAGCTCGGGGCCGGCCAAGTGACGTCGGCGCGGGTGAATTCCCCGCTGTTCCGGGGCTTCGAGCGTATCCTCGAAGGGCGCGGCCCGCTCGACGCGCTGGTGATCGTGCCCCGGATCTGCGGGATCTGTTCGGTCTCGCAGTCCATGGCCGCGGTCTCGGCGCTGGAAGCCCTGGCCGGCGCGGCGCCACCGCCCAATGCCGTCATCGCCCGCGAGATCATGCGCGCGGTCGAGAACCTGGGCGATCACCTGACCCATTTCCATGTCTTCTTCATGCCGGATTTCGCCCGCGCCGCCTATGCCGGCCGGCCCTGGTTCCCGCTGGTGGAGGAGCGCTTCAAGGCCGCCGCCGGCAGCGCCGTGCGCGAGGCGGTGGCGGCCCGCGCCGGCCTGTTCCATGTCTTCGGCATCATGGGCGGCAAATGGCCCCACACGCTGACGATCCAGCCGGGCGGTGTCGCCCGCGCCCTCGATGCCCGCGACAAGGTCCGGCTCGGCGCCATCATCACCGCCTTCCGGCATTATCTGGAGCGCAGCCTGTTCGGCGCCCCGCTCGAAGCCGTGCTGGCCCTGTCGGATCTCGAAGCGCTGGACGCCTGGCGGGCGCGGGGACCGGCGGGCAATTTCCGCCTGTTCCTCGAAATCGCCCATGATCTCGGCCTGCGGGGCCTGGGCCGGGCCTTCGACCGTTTCCTCTCCTATGGCGCGGGGCCGGGGGCCGGGGCCGGCACCTGGCGGGACGGGGCCGGCGGCGACCTCGACTTCGGGCGTATCGCCGAGGATCACAGTTTCGCGCGCATGACCGGGCGCGACCGGCGGCACCATCCCTTCGACGGCTCGACCGAGCCCGATGGCGCGGACGAGGCGGGCTATTCCTGGTGCAAGGCGCCCCGCCTCGGCGGCCTGCCGTTCGAGACCGGGGCCATCGCCCGGCGGCTGGTGGCCGGCGATCCGCTGGTCGAGGCCCTGGCCCTGCGGGACGGCGGCAATGTCGAGAGCCGGGTGATCGCCCGCCTGCTGGAGCTGGCGCGGGAGGTGGAGCGGATCGGTAGCCTCGTCCGCCAGCTCGAGGTGAAGGGCGACTGGCATGTCGAGACCCGCCTGCCGGACGAGGGCCGCGCCCTCGGCGTGACCGAGGCCGCGCGCGGCGCTCTCGGCCATTGGCTGCGGGTCGAGGGCGGGCGCATCGCCGCCTATCAGATCATCGCGCCCACCACCTGGAATTTCTCGCCGCGCGACAGCGACGGCGTGCCCGGTCCTTTGGAGAAGGCGCTGGAAGGCACGCCGGTCGCCGATGGCGAGCGGGTGCCGGCCGCGGTCCAGCATGTCGTGCGTTCCTTCGATCCCTGCATGGTCTGCACCGTCCACTGATCGGAAAAGCGGAAAGACACTTGCCACGTCATGGGTATTCGCCCTTGCCAGTCCCCGGTGAGGCGATGACCTGAAAGGGGCGGAAATCCTCGCCTTGCCTGTTTGGCCCGGCTCTTGCCTAGGGAGAGTCAGCCAATAACAGGGAGGCCGCCGTCCATGGCAAGGCTGGAGACATTCTACGAGGTGATGCGCCGCCAGGGCATCACCCGCCGTTCATTCCTGAAATATTGCTCGCTGACGGCGGCGGCGCTCGGCCTCGGCCCTGAATTCGCGCCCCGCATCGCGCATGCCATGGAAACCAAGCCGCGCACCCCGGTGCTGTGGCTCCACGGCCTCGAATGCACCTGCTGCTCCGAGAGTTTCATCCGCTCCGCCCATCCGCTGGCGAAGGATGTCGTGCTCTCGATGATCTCTCTCGATTATGACGACACGCTGATGGCCTCCGCCGGTCATCAGGCCGAAGCCATCCTCGACGAGATCATTCGGGATTACAAAGGCAACTACATCCTCGCGGTCGAGGGCAATCCGCCCCTGAACGAGGACGGGATGTATTGCATCATCGGCGGCAAGCCCTTCGTCGATCAGCTGCGCTATGTCGCCGAACATTCCAAGGCGATCATTTCCTGGGGCTCCTGCGCCTCCTTCGGTTGCGTCCAGGCGGCGCGGCCTAATCCGACACGGGCGACGCCGGTGCATCAGGTGATCACCAACAAGCCCATCATCAAGGTGCCGGGCTGCCCGCCCATCGCCGAGGTGATGACGGCGGTCGTCACCTACATGCTGACCTTCGACCGCATCCCCGAGCTGGACCGCCAGGGCCGGCCCAAGATGTTCTACAGCCAGCGCATCCACGACAAATGCTATCGCCGGCCGCATTTCGACGCCGGCCAGTTCGTCGAGCATTTCGACGACGAGGGCGCCCGCAAGGGTTACTGCCTCTACAAGATGGGCTGCAAGGGCCCGACCACCTATAACGCCTGCTCCACCATCCGCTGGAACGAGGGCACCTCCTTCCCGATCCAGGCCGGCCATGGCTGCATCGGCTGCTCGGAAGACGGTTTCTGGGACAAGGGCTCGTGGTACGCCCGCCTGACCGACATTCCGCAATTCGGCATCGAGGCCAACGCCGACAAGATCGGCCTGACCGTCGCCGGCGCCGCCGGTGCCGCGATCGCCGCCCATACCGCCGTCAGCGCCCTCAAGCGCGCCCAGCACAAGGGTGAATGATCATGGGTATCATCCAGACCCCCAACGGCTTTTCCCTCGACAACAGCGGCCGCCGCGTCGTCGTCGATCCGGTCACCCGCATCGAAGGCCACATGCGCTGCGAGGTGAATCTCGACGAGAACAACGTGATCCGCAACGCGGTCTCGACGGGGACCATGTGGCGCGGCCTCGAAGTCATCCTGAAGGGCCGCGATCCGCGTGACGCCTGGGCTTTCGTCGAGCGGATCTGCGGTGTCTGCACCGGTTGCCATGCCCTGACCTCGGTCCGCGCGGTCGAGGATGCCCTCGGCATCAAGATCCCGAAGAATGCCCACCTGATCCGCGAGATCATGGCGAAGACGCTGCAGTGGCACGACCACGTCGTCCACTTCTACCATCTGCACGCGCTCGACTGGGTGAACCCGGTGAACGCGCTGAAGGCGGATCCCAAGGCGACCTCCGAGCTGCAGCAGATGGCGGGGCCGAACCATCCGAATTCCAGCCCCGGCTATTTCCGCGACGTGCAGAACCGCCTGAAGAAATTCGTCGAAAGCGGCCAGCTCGGCATCTTCAAGAACGGCTATTGGGGCAATCCCGCCTACAAGCTGCCGCCCGAGGCCGACCTGATGGCGGTCACCCATTATCTGGAAGCCCTCGACCTCCAGAAGGAGATCGTGAAGATCCACACGATCCTGGGCGGCAAGAACCCGCATCCCAACTACATGGTCGGTGGCGTGCCCTGCGCCATCAACATGGAAGGCGACATGTCGGCCGGCGCGCCCCTGAACATGGAGCGGCTGAACTTCATCCGCGCCCGCATCCAGGAAGCCCATGAATTCTCGAAGAACGTCTATATCCCCGACGTGATCGCGATCGCCAGCTTCTACAAGGGCTGGCTCTATGGCGGCGGCCTGTCGGCGACCAACGTCATGGATTACGGCGACTATGAGTCGGTGCTGGGCGACAAGAGCACGGACCGGCTGCCGGGCGGCGTCATCCTGAACGGCAATTGGGACGAGATCCATCCCATCGACCCGCGCGATCCGACCCACGTCCAGGAATTCGTCACCCATTCCTGGTACACCTATGGCGACGACAGCAAGGGCCTGCACCCCTGGGACGGCGTGACCGAGCCGAAATACGAACTCGGCCCCAACGCCAAGGGCACCCGCACCCGGATCGAGGAGCTGGACGAAGGCGCCAAATATTCCTGGATCAAGGCGCCCCGCTGGAAGGGCCATGCCTGCGAGGTCGGGCCGCTGTCGCGTTACATCCTCGCCTATGCCCATGGCGTGACCTATGTGAAGGATCAGGTTACCGATGCCCTCGGCCGCTTCAACGCGCTCGCGGGGACCAGCCTCACCGCGAAGCAGGCGCTGCCCTCGACCATCGGCCGCACCCTCGCCCGCGCGCTCGAGGCCCATTACTGCGCCGACATGATGCTGAACGACTGGGACGACCTGATCGCCAACATCAAGGCGGGCGATTTCGCCACCGCCAATGTCGAGAAATGGGACCCCAGGACCTGGCCGTCGGAAGCCAAGGGCGTCGGCACGGTCGCCGCGCCGCGCGGCGGCCTCGGCCACTGGATCAGGATCAAGGACGGCCGGATCGAGAATTACCAATGCGTGGTGCCGACCACCTGGAACGGCAGCCCGCGCGATCCCGCCGGCAACATCGGCGCCTTCGAGGCCTCGCTGATGAACACGCCGATGGAAAAGCCGGACGAGCCGGTCGAGATCCTGCGCACGCTGCACAGTTTCGATCCCTGCCTCGCCTGTTCGACCCACGTCATGTCGCCGGACGGGGAAGAACTGGCAAGGGTGCAGGTCCGCTGAGCGCCGACGGGGGAGGAGACAGACCATGAGCGTCCATGAAAGGGTGCCGCCGACCAAGATCACGGCGATCTATGTCTATGAGGCGCCGGTGCGCCTGTGGCACTGGGTCAATGCCGCCGCGATCCTGGTGCTCTGCGTCACCGGCTATTTCATCGGCTCGCCCCTGCCGACCCTGAGCGGCGAGGCGAGCGACCATTTCCTGATGGGTTACATCCGATTCGCCCATTTCACCGCCGCCTATGTCTTCGCCATCGGCTTCCTGGTGCGGATCTGGTGGGCCTTCGTCGGCAATGAACACGCCCGGCAGCTCTTCCGCTTCCCGTTCTGGAGCGGGGCCTATTGGGACGGGTTGCTGCAGGAAGCGCGCTGGTACGCCTTCCTCGAACGCCGGCCGCGGAAATATGTCGGCCATAATCCGCTGGCCCAGTTCGCCATGTTCTGGTTCATGACCGTGGGCACGCTGTTCATGATCGTGACCGGCTTCGCCCTCTACAGCGAAGGCGCGGGTCCCGGCTCCTGGCAGGACAGCCTGTTCGGCTGGGTGATCCCCCTGTTCGGCCAGAGCATGGATGTCCATACCTGGCATCACATGGGCATGTGGGCGATCATCCTGTTCGTCATGCTGCACGTCTATGCCGCGATCCGGGAAGACATCATGTCCCGCCAGTCCATGGTCTCGACCATGATTTCGGGCGTCCGCACCTTCAAGGACGACGACCCGGACTGACGGCGCCGCAACGCCTGACTGGAAGGATGATTTCCGATTTTTCGGCCATATCGGAAACCATCCTTCCAGTTTGCTTCGCCTGTGATCAGATTTTCCCCGCCGAACTGCGGCTTTCCGTCGCTGGCACGCTTTCTGCAATTCCCTCCAGCACCGCCCGCTCGAAGGGCAAGGGTGACGGGAAGATCGCCCGAACAGGGAAGGGAAGACGATGCAGTCGGCTGACAGGATCCTGGTCCTGGGGATCGGCAATATCCTCTGGGCCGATGAAGGTTTCGGCGTCCGCGTCGTCGAGGCGCTGGACCGCGATTTCGCGCTGCCCGCGCCTGTCGGCGTGATGGATGGCGGCACCCAGGGCCTCTATCTCCTGCCCCATATCGAAAATCTCGACGCGCTGATCATCGTCGACGCCATCGACTACGGCCTCGCGCCCGGCAGCTTCCGCATCTTGCGCGGGGCGGATGTGCCGGCCTTCCTCGGCGCCCACAAGATGAGCCTGCATCAGACCGGCTTTCAGGACGTGCTGGCGACGGCGCAACTGCTGGACCGCTGCCCGCGCGACCTCGTGCTGATCGGCGTGCAGCCCGCCGTGCTCGACGATTACGGCGGCGGCCTGACCGATGTCGTCGCCGCCCGGGTACAGGAAGCGGTCGACGCGGTGCTGGCCGAATTGCGCGACCGCCACGGTATCGAGGCCCGGCGCCGCGACGCGGCCCAGGGTGGCCTGATCGATCCCCGTCTGTCGCGCGAAGCCTATGAAAACGGGCGGCCCAGCGCCGAGATGGCCTGCCGCATCGGCGATCCCCGCGTGCTCGGCTTCGGTCTTTAGATCATGTGCATCGCGACGCCGATGCGGCTGGACCATGTCGACGGCATCCACGGCCTTGCCGGGGCCGAGACGATCGACCTGTCGCTGGCACCGCAAGCCGCGGCCGGCGACTGGGTGCTGGTCTTTCTCGGTGTCGCCCGCCGCGTCCTCGACGAGGCGGAGGCGGCGCGGATCCTCGCCGCCCTCGACGGTCTCGCCGCCGTGATGCGGGGCCGGGATGCCGACCTCGATCATCTTTTCGCCGATCTCGCCGGGCGCGAGCCCCAATTGCCCCCCCACCTCGAAGCGGCGCGCGCCGCCGGACGGAAGGAAGCCTGAGCCATGGCCGAAGCTGCCGCCTTGCCCCCCCTCGTGACCCGCCTCACGGCCGAATTCGGCTATCCGTTGCTGGCACAGGAAGACGCCGGCCTGCCCGCCCTGAAGGGCGGCGACTGGCTGATCTTCCTGCCGGGCCACGGCCAGGCCCATGCCGAAACCCTCGACGTCGCGGTGATCCTGCCGGAACTGGTGACCGTGTTCGGCGGCCGGGTGAAGGCGGCGGTCGCCGGGCCGGAGCTCGAAAAGGTCCTGCGCCGCCAGCTCGACGGCATCGCCCTGCCGGCGCTGGTCGCCGTGCGCGGCCACGAGTTGCTCGGCTCCGTTTCCCGCGTCCGCGACTGGCACGATTACATCGCGACCATCCGCGCCCTGTTCGACGTCAAGCGCGCGACCACGGCCGGCACCGCCGCCATTCAGTGAGGGCAGCACCATGAGCCGCAATCTGATCGGCCTGACCCGGCCGCCCGTCGGCTACGGCCCCGGCAGCCAGCCGGCGGAGGACGAGGAAGGTCTCGCCTATCTGCCCATGCCCAAGGACATGCAGGTCTATGCCCCGCATGTGCCCGAGGTCGAGGACCCGGCGGCGATCCTGATCGGCCTCGACCGGCTGGACAGGCTGCACGAGGGGCTGGCGCGCCATGTGGCGGATGCGCCCTTCTCGATTACACTCGATGACCTGTCCGGCCCCGACCGCGACATCATCGACGAGGCGCTGGGCGAGGGCGAGGTCTCGGCCCTGGTGATCGGTCCGGACGAGCGGATCGAGATTCAGGAGGCGACACTGGCCGGGGTCTGGCGCCTGCGCCTTCACGGGCGCGGCGGTCGCCAGTCCGAGCGGGTCGAGATCGGCGCCTTCCCTCGCGTCGCGATCGAGCGGGCCTTTCCGCCTGCGCGCCGCGACATCGCCGCGCGGATCGCGGCCGCGCCGCCGGGGGTGATCAATGCCCCCTCGATCCTGGCCGAACTCGATTACCGCAGCCGGGCGTGGGAGCCGGGGGCGCCGAGCCATGTCATCAACCTGTCCCTGCTGCCGCATTCGCCCGAAGACATGGCTTTCCTCGACGAGGTGCTGGGCCAGGGCGCGACCACCATCCTGTCGCGCGGCTATGGCAATTGCCGGCTGAGCTCGACCGCGCTGACCCATGTCTGGCGGGTGCGCTTCTACAATTCGGTCGACACGCTGATCCTCGACACGATCGAGGTGACCGGCCTGCCCGAGGTCGCCTGCGCCGCGATCGAGGATATCGCCGACAGCGCCGAGCGGCTGGGCGACATCATCGCCGCCATCCGCTGAAAGGGGACCCGAGATGACCGCGCTTCGCTTCGAAGGCTCCTACCTCGGCGATGCCGCGCGGCTGCCGCCGCGGGCGCGCCTGGAATGCAAGATCTGCTGGCATGTCTATGACCCGGCCGAGGGCTGCGCGGTCTGGCAGGTGCCGGCGGGCACGCCCTTCACCGCCCTGCCGCCCGAATGGCGCTGCCCGGTCTGCGACGGCGAGCGCGACCAGTTCATGCTGCTCGACGATGGCGAAGCGGTGGTCGATAGCCTCGACGCCAGGGCGAGAGCCCGCGTGCCGGCGCTGGAGGAGACCTTCCGCGCCATCGCGGCGAGGGACATGGCCGGCGTTCCCGTCGTCAACGACAGGCTGGGCGTGAAGGCGGTCGGCTTCCGGCATTGGGACGGCCAGGCGCTGGGGGTGCTGGTCACGCCCTGGTTCATGAATCTGGTGCTGCTGCCGCTGGACGTCGCGGCCGAGGCGCCGGTGGTCGGAACCAAGCGGCTGGTCGAGTTTCCCTCCGGCCGCTACGAATTCGTCCAGGGCTTCGATGCGCGGCTGGGGCCGTGGGAAGGCTGTTCGCTGTTCTCGCCCATGTTCGAATTCCGCGCCATGATCGAGGCGGTCGATGTCGCCGAGGCGGTGATGACCGCGCTGTTCGATCCCGATATCCGCGAAGGCGGCGCCCCCACCGCCGAGATCCGCCAGCGCCGCGAGGCGGAACTGGCGGCGGCGGAAGAGGCGGTCGCGGCGGATCCCGCGCCTTCGCCCGAGCTTCCGGCC
>NZ_JBAQRT010000333.1:0-10332 GCF_049306435.1 Zavarzinia sp. | reverse complement strand
GTCGCGGGCAATGCCGGCGCCGCCACGATCACGGCATCTCCGGCCGTCGCGGCCGGCACGGCGCCGGGCATCTACAAGCTGACTGCCGTTTCGGCCGGCGCGACGGCGGCCTTCCTGCTCGAGGACCCGGAAGGCGTCACGCTGGGCGAGGCGATCACGGGCACGGCGGCGACCATCGGCGGCATCGGCCCCTTCACCATCACCGATGCCGGCGCCGACCCGGCGATCGGCGATCAGTTCACGATCACGGTCACGGCGACGCCGGCCGCGACCGCCGGCCAGATCGTCGCCTATGACCCGGATGCCACCAATGGCGCGGAAATCCCGATCGGGGTCAATTTCGCGACCATCACGACCGGCGCCGCTGAAACCGGGCCCGCCGTCTATCACGCCCGTGACTGCGAGGTCTCGGCGCCCGAACTGACCTGGCCGACCGGTATCGACGCCGATGTCAAGGCCGCCGCCATCGTCGCCCTTGCCGGCGCCGGCATCATCGTCCGCTGAACGCGGCTGAAACAAGGAGTGTTACCATGCCGCTGACCATGGATGTCTTCAACGCGGATGCCTTCACCGCCCTTTCGATGACCGAGGCGGTCGAGCGCAATCCCTATATGCCGACGGGTCTCGGGACCCTCGACATCTTCACGCCCGAGCCGCTGACGACGACCGGCCTGATCGTCGAGGAGCTGGACGGTCAGCTTTCGATCATCCAGACCAGCGCCCGGGGCGAGCCGCTGGCGTCCCGGCCGAAGGATCGCCGCAAGGCCCGCTACTTCGAGACGCCGCGCATCGCCAAGGAAGCGACGATCCACGCACACGAACTGCAGAACGTGCGGGCCTATGGCAATACGTCGGAACTCATGTCGCTCCAGATGCGGATCGCCCGCGACGTCAATGGCCCGACGGGCCTGACCTCGCAGGTCGAATATACCTGGGAGCATATGCGCCTCGGCGCCGTGCAGGGCATCCTGCTCGATGCCGACGGTTCGGTGATCTACAACTGGTTCGACGAGTTCGGTATCGTCCAGCCCGCCGAAATCGACTTCAACCTCGATGCCGCCGAGCCGGTTCCGGGCGCCCTCCGCATCCTGTGCAATGGCGTCGCCCGCTCGGTGGCGCGGCGATCGAAGGGCGCGTTCGTCGCCTCGTCCCGCGTCCACGCCCTCTGCGGCGACGAATTCTGGGACAAGTTCACGACGCATCCCGACGTCGAGCGGACCTATCTCAACCAGCAGGAAGCGGCGGAGCTGCGCAAGGGCAACGCCTTCGGTTCCTTCGAGTTCGGCGACATCACCTGGAACAACTATCGCGGCTCGGATGACAATACCGAAATCGCGATTCCGTCGGACAAGGTGAAGTTCTTTCCCGTCGGCGCGCCCGGTGTTTTCTCCCGCGCGCTGTCGCCGGCCGAAACCTTCGATTTCGTCAACACGCCGGGCAAGGATATCTATGTGATCCCGGTGACGGACAAGGACCGCAACGCCTGGTGGAAGGCGGAGGTCTATTCCTACCCGCTGTTCATCTGCAAGCGGCCGGAAGTCCTCCTCCGCGGCAAGCTGACCTGATCATGACCGTGGACTTCGACGCCGATGTCCTGGGGCCTTGCTTCGAGACCTTCGGCGTCGCCGCGCCCTGGCGCCGGGGTGGAGCGATGCTCGGGACCTTGACGGTTATCGGCACCCTGCGCCCCGTCCTCGACGAGGCGCAGGGTGTCCCTTCGCTGTCGATGGAACGGACGCTGGGTGTCCGGCTGGCCGGACTGCCGTCGAGGCCTGTGGCGGGCGATATCGTCGAGGTGTCGGGTCAGGGCTGGCAGATCGCGGAAGTCCGCGACGACGGGCAGGGCAAGGCCGACCTCGTCGTGAAGGTGGCATCGTGAGCGATGGAACCCTTGCCGTCCGAGACCTGGTTGCGGCGGCGCTCGTCGCTGGCGTTCCTGCCTTCGCCGGACGGGTCTTCCTCGGCCGGGTCACCCCGGCGACCGAGGCGGAAATCCCCTGCGGCGCCGTCGGGATCGAGACCGAGCGGGTCTCGCCTCTGGCCAAGGGGATCGACCGGGTCGATTTCGACCTGGTGGTCGATGTCCTCGCCGCGGGCGATGGCACCGCGGACGATCTGGAGCGGGCGGCCGATGCGCTGATCAACAGCGTGTCGGCCGCCCTGTCCCTCGACACGGACCGGACCCTGTCCGGCGCCGTCTTCGACATCACCGGCCAGAGCCGTGACCGAGAGCGTTCCGCCGGTGGCGAACGCCAGATCGGTCGTGGGCGCCTGACCCTGTCCTGCTATCTTTTGAGGGAGATCTGATCATGGCCATTCCGGGCCGCGCCTTCCTTCTCGACGTGCGGAACACCGCGGGCGATGCCTGGGTCGAGATCGCGGGTTGCCGCGAAAACACTGAAAACTCGTCGCACCAGCCGGCGGACTCGACCTCGAAGACCAGCGGCGCGCATCGCGACTACGCCGCCGGTACCGGCTTCATCGAGACCCGGCTTTCCGCGTCCGGCGTCTTCACCGCCGGTGACGGCTGGGATCGCCTGAAGGCGATTCAGTTGTCGCGCGCCTCGGGCTCGTTCCAGCTGCGCTATGGCGACGGCACCATCGGCACTGGTTCGGCCTTCGTCTCGACGATCGAGCGCAGCTCGCCTTATGAGGGCGTGCAGGAATTCAGCCTCGAGTTGATGTTCAGCGGCGGGATCACCGTCACGGATGCCCCGTGATGACGCAGGTTCCGGCCAATCCCGTGCGGGGCGAAGTCTCGATCGATCTGGGCGGCGGCCTGATCGTCGTCCTGCGCCCCGCTTATGATGAGCTGGTGGCGATCGAGGTGGAGACCGGGCGCGGGATGATCGACCTTGCCCGCCGCTTCATGGATCGCACGGCGACCCTGACCGAGACCGTGGCCGTCGTCCGCGCGGCGGCGCGGGCCGCCGGCAATCTGCCGCCGGACGATCTGGGCAAGCGGCTGCTCGCCATCGGCATCATCAGGGTGATGGCGCAGGTCGGCGCGTTCATCGCCGCGGCGATTTCCGGAGGGGCGGAGGGAAACGCCCCGGGCGCCGGGTCGGTCTGACCGATCGCGGCGCCGAAACCATCGCATGGCGGGATTATCTGGGGGTGGCGACGGGCCTGCTGCGCTGGTCGCCCGCCGCCTTCTGGGCGGCGACGCCGCATGAATTCTGGGCGGCGATCGAAGCCCGCAGGCGGGCATACGGCAAGGCGACGGCCCCGCCGCCTTCGGACGACGAGATTCAGGCCATCCGCCGGCGTCATGCCGGCGGGTGACGCTCGTCGGTGAGGCCCCGCGTGAAGGGGCTGAAGGCGAGGGCGAGTGCCCAGGGCCAGGTCACGACCATGAGGTTGAGCGCGATGACCGCATTGAGGCCCAGCACCCGCCGCTGGCCGGCGATGATCGACGGCAGGAAGAAGCCGAGCACGGCGAGGAGGGCCGGAATGTTGTCCATGTCCAGTAAATCGGCTTGCCTCGCCGGAAATGCAAGAGGGATGCGGTCATGACCGATGTCGACAGCCTGAGGGTAGAGATCGACGGCGACATCGGATCGCTGAAATCGGCCCTCGACAGGGCCGAGCGGTTGATGTCGGATTCGACTGCCCAGATCAAGGGGCAACTGGAGCGCATGGACCAGACCTCCAGACAGATATGGTCCAAGATCGGTCACTACGGGGCGATCGGCTTCGCGGCTTGGCAGGGGGCTGCCAATTTTCTGCCTGGCATCGTCTCGGCGGTGCGGGATGCCGGCGACAAGATGGGCGACCTCGTCGATGCTTCCGAGCGGCTGGGCGTCGGGGTCGAGGCCCTGCAGGAGCTGAATTTCGCCGCGCTCGACGTCGGCTTGAGCGCGTCAGATCTCGAAGGTGCCTTCGACAAGCTGGCGATCAAGGCGGCTGACGGCGACAGCCGCTTCAAGCAGTTGGGGGTCTCGCTGCGGAATGCTGACGGTTCCCTGCGCTCGATCGAAGATATCTTCGGCGATGTCGTCCGGAAGGCCGGCGCGCTGACCAGCGAGCAGGAGCGACTGGCGGTCGCTACCGATCTTTTCGGCAAGAGCGCGGGGCCGAAGATGGTCTTGATGCTCAACCAGGGCGGTGATGGTATCGACGCCCTGCGGCAGAAGGCGCGCGATCTCGGCATCGTGATGGACGAAAGCCTGGTGCGGCAGGGCGATGAAGCGGCGAAGAAGCTGGAGGTCCTGGCCGCGGTGATGGACAACCAGTTTACCCAGGCCCTGATCGAGCTGGCGCCGATCATCACCAGCGTGCTGGGTGGCCTGGTCGAGCTGGTACGGGATACGCGCGAGGAAATCGAGGCCATCGTCAATTTCATCGAGCGGCTGGGCAATCTCGACATCGGCAGCGCGCGGGGGATGAGCGACGAGGAAATCGGCGCGCTGCGCAGCGATTACCAGCGGCAGATCGAGGAAAACAAGGCGCGGCTGGAAACGGCCGATGGATTGCAGCGCAATTTCCTGATCGAGGAAATCCGCATGCTGGAGGCCAAGCTGGCCGATCTGGACCGCATCATGCAGTCCCGATCCACGGAAGGTTCCGCGCCCGCGCCAACGGTGCCCGCGCGCCCGGTGGTAACCCTTCCTCCTGCGGCGAGCCGAACGGCGCGAACCTCGACCGGGGACCCGGATGCGGAGGTTCGCCGCCAGGCCGAGACCGAACAGAATATCGCGGGCATCCTGCGCGAGGCCGATGCCCTGCAGGCCGAAGCCGCCGCCCGGGGCGAGGGCGCCGAGGCCTATGCCCGCTGGCGGCGGGAGGCCGATCTCGCCAACAAGGTCGCCGCCTATCGCGAGAAGCTGATCGCCGCGCTGGCCCGGTCCGAAGGGTCGGTCGCGGTCGACGTGGACGCGGCCACGGCATCCTACGATCGCGCCTTGCGGGCGGCGGATGCGGCGGCGCAGGCGATGGACGAGGGGCCGTTGCAGGACCTGAAACAGGCTTTCACCGATGCGGGGCGCGATCTGGCGTCGACGCTGGTCGGCGCCCTGCAAGGCGCGGATGTTGATGGCGGTGAAATCCTGAAGCGTCTATCGGGGCGCATCCTGGAGCTGGCGTTCCAGATTCAGTTGATCGACCCCATGCTGAAGAGCCTGGGCCTGGGCTCGGGCGGCTCGTCGTCGGGCGGGACGGATATCTGGGGGCTGATCAGCCAGGGGATCGGCCTGATCAGCGGCCTGGGCGGTGGCTCCTATGGTTCGGGCTCCTACACGGGGATGGAGGGCAATTACGTCCACCGCGCGGCGGGCGGCCGGGTCTCGCCCGACGCTGCCTATCAGGTCGGCGAGATGGGCCCCGAAATCTTCGTTCCCGACAGTCCGGGCCGGATCCTGTCGGCGCAGGACCTGCGGGGCGGTGGCGGGCGGGGTGCCATGCAGGTGACCCATGCCCCGACCTACAACATCGACGCGCGCGGCTCGCAGATGAGCGAGGCGCAGTTCCGCGCGATCCTCGAGGAAAACAACCGCCAGCAGGCGGCGAGCCTTCGGCGGGGCTTCGGCAGTTACGCCCGCCAGTATCAGAACGAACGCGGATAATCATGGCCATCACGACGCGCTATCCGCGGCTCTTGCTGCCACCCTCGACCGTGACCGTGACGCAGATGGGGCGGCGTAGTCTGGGGCCGGCCGCGCTCGACGATTCCCGCCAACTGCAACTGGGCGCCGGAGGCTTCTGGCAGATCGAATTGTCGGGCGTCGGTGTCTGGACACCCGATCAGTCCCGCGTATGGCGCTCCATCGCGTCGCGGCTGATCCGGGGTCGGACGGTGGCGATACCGGTGTATGACCATCGCCAGGCCCCGTTCCTGCCCGGGGTAATGCCGGATGTGACATCCCATGCCGATGGGACCTGGTTCGACGATGGCTCGGGCTATCTGACCCCGGCGATCATTGCCGAACTGGCCGCGCCGGCCGAGCTGCGCGACGAGATCGTGTCCATCCGCATGATCAGGGGCGCTGCGCTGCAGGGCGGTGAATATCTGTCGCTGACCCATCCGGTCTGGGGCGAGTGCCTCTATCAGACCGACGGGATCGTGGATGTCGCGGGCGATGTCTACACGGTCTCGATCTGGCCCGGCCTAAGGGAAGACGCGGCTGCCGGCGATCCAGTCGAATTCGATGATCCGCGCGCGACCTGCTGGCTGGCGGCCGATGGCGCCATGGCGGACACGCGGACGTCCGAAATCATGACCCGGCGGAGCGTCACCATGGTTGAGTGGAACCCATGAGTTACATGTTGCCCGCGCCCATCCTCGCCGCTCTCGGCAAGGGCACCGTCCGGTCGGAGGTATTTTTCCGCTTCCGACTGGTCGACGGCGATTTCTTGATCTGGTCCGGCATGGGCGATATCCGCATAAACGGTGAGCGCTGGCGCGGCTCGCGCCTGATGGGCCGCCTGCCGGAGCTGGAGCAACTGCTGAACGGCGAGGCGACCCGGGTGACGATCGAGGTTTCGGGCGTATCGGACGACGCGGTCGCCGCCCTGATCGAGGAAGCCGCGACGATCGAGGGGCGGGAGTTGGACATGCTGCTCGGCCTGTTCGACGAGCGCGGGTCGCTGATCGACAGCCTGATCGCCCTCGACACGATGATGATGGACGAGGTCGTCGACGATCAGACGGTCGAGGGCATGGCGCGCACGAACAGGATCACGCTCGATATCGCGTCGCCCCTGATGGCTCGGGCGACCGCGTCCCACGCGCTCTGGACCCACGAGGATCAGCAGTCGCTTTATCCGGGCGACATGGGGTGCGAGCGAAACGGCATGTATCAGTCGCGCGAAACCCCCTGGCCGCAGTTTTCGTGAGCGCGGATATGATCGACCTCGATGCGATGATCGTGGCCACGGGTGACGCGCCCTGGGTCTGGGGCAGGACCGACTGCACGTCCTGGCTGGCGCCCCATGTCGAGGCGCGGTTGGGCGGCCCAGTCGGCGCCGAGCTGCGGGCCGCGGCCACTGATGGCCGGGCGGCGCGGCGGCTGATCATCGCCCATGGCGGGCTGATCGGTCTTGTCGATGCACTGTTGCTGCCGCGCGGCGCGCGGCGCACGTCTTCACCGCGCGAAGGGGATGTGGGCGTGGTCGCCGTCACCGACGGCACGGGGCGCATCCGCCGGATCGCGGCGCTGCGCCGTGACGAGTGCTGGATCGTGCGGACGGGCGACGGCATGGCATTTCTCGACCGTGCCGCCGACGTGGCCTGGAGCCTGCCGTGAGCAAGACCATCGGCATCATTCTGCAGGTCGCGATGATCGTCGTCGCGCTGGCGACGGGGCAATATTATCTGGCGGGCGCCCTCGCGGTCGGGCTGGCGGGTACGCTGCTCACGCCGACGCCGAAGGTCGACATTCCGAAGCCGGCGGACGGCAAGATTCTGAATACGCAGCCCCTGCCGCCGCGCATCTTCGGCTACGGCATGGCTCGCCTGGCGGGCCCGGTCAACCTCAAGGAAACCGCCAGCCGTAACCTCTATCTGAACGTCCTGTTGCACGAGGGCCGGGTCGACGGCTTCGGCGATATCTATCTGCACGACGAGGTCGTGACGATCGGAACCGACGGCATGGGGCGGCCCAATGCCGTGATGGAACCTCTCCATTTTCAGGAATATTCGGACAATATCGGCGGCGTCTTTTCCTTCATCAACATCTCGCTTCGATACGGTCTTGTCCCCGAGGTCGCCTGGCCGGAGGCCGTCGCGGCCTTAGACTATTGGACGGAAGCGCATCGGGGCGATGGTATCGCCCAGCTGTCGATGATCGTCTATCGCCAGTCCGCCGAACGGTTCCAGCGTACGTTCCCCTATGGCCTGCCTTCGCCTTCGGTGGTCACCCGTATGTCGCTGGTTTTCGACCCGCGCGATCCGGGCCAGACCCGCGCCGACCCGGACACCTGGATCTGGTCGCAGTTGACGGCGCTCAACCTGGCCGACTTCCTGACCCACTCCCGCCGCATGGGCTTCGACTGGAGCCGCCGGATCGCCCCCGCGCTGGACGAGTGGATCGCGGCGGTGGATGTCTGCGCCGAACAGGTGCCGCTGAAGGCTGGCGGGACCGAGGACCGCTATCACTTCGACGGTTTCTTCCGCATGTCGGATCGCCGTGGCGACATCATCCGCGCCATGCTGACGACGATGGACGGCTGGCTCTACATGCGCGGCGACGGCGCCATCGGGGTCGAGGCCGGCAAATACGTCGAACCGTCGTTCGTCGTTCCGGCCCGGCATATCATCAATACCCAATTTCGCCACAACAGGCGTTACGAAGATCGGATCAACGAGGTCAAGGCGTCCTACACGTCGCCGGCACATGATTTCGACGAAGTGCAGGCGCCGGCCTGGCGCGACGAGGAGAACATCTCGCGCCTCGGCACGGTGCGGACCTCTCCGCTCGACCTCGGCCATGTCCAGCGGCTGGGCCAGTGCCGCCGCCTGATGAAGCGGGCGATGGCCCGGCATAAGGCACCTCTGCGCGGTGTCTCGACCCTGGATGCCTATGCTGTCGCGCTGCGCGGAAAGCGCTATGCGAAGTTCGACTTCAGCCGGCGGGGCTACGGCATCCTCGCGGTGGAGATCACCGGCTTTCGCCTGAGCCTGTGGCCGCTGGGCGCGGTCGTGGAATGGGTGTTGGCGGATCCCGATATCGACGCCTGGGACCCGGCAACCGAGGAAGGCGATCCGCCGCCGGTGCCGGAGCGTGAAACCGCCGACGAGCGACTGACCCTGCCGCCGCCGACCATCGGCGAGATCGCGAGCGAGGCCTATCGGTCGAGCGCGGATACGGTCGCTGTCCGCTTCCTCGTGTCCGTCGTCGACGCGGGCGACGACGATCTGGCGATCGAGCTGCGGTACCGCGAGCTGGGCGGGCTGGCTTGGCGGGTCGAGGCGGTCGAGGCGACGTCGAGGTCGGGCGGGTTCTATGTCCACGCGACGGCGCCGGTTTCGGACGGGCAAACCTATGAATTTCAGGCGCGTTACGTCAACGGCGGCGGGGTGCGGGGTGACTGGTCGCCGCTCGTGCCGCCCCGGTCGACGGCGAATGCCGCCGCGCCGATCGTCGCGCGGCGTGTGACCAGTGGCGGGGCGCGGCGGGTAACTTCCAGCGGAGCGGAGCGCATCGCATGACGACAGAGTTGATTTCGCAGGTTCTGCCCTTGCGGGGGATCGCGGCGGGCGATCTTGTCGAAACGGAATCCGCCGCGGGTGTGTCCGGCCATAGTGCCCTCGGCACGCTGGCGGCGAAGAGCGCGGTGAACGACGCGGACTGGTCGGGGGCAGCCCTTTCGGTCGCGAACGGCGGCACCGGCGCGACGACGGGCGCGGCGGCTTGCGCGGCACTCGGCGCGGTGAAGATCGCTGGCGACACGATGATCGGCACGCTGGCCCTGCCTGCGGGGTCGGCCGGGGCGCCGGGCCTTAATTTCGGCGCGGCCACGGCGGGCTTCTACGCCCCGGCGGCGGGGCAGGTCGGGATCACGGCCAATGGCGTCCTGCAGATGCAGGTGACGCAGAGTAATATATTGACGCGGGCGACGACAGCCTTCGCCTTCGATGCCGTCACGCCCCGGGTCCAGCTTAACGAAACGTCTGCCGTTACGACGGGTGCGGCGAACATCCAGTGGTCGAACAATTCGACCGGTCCCCGGCAATATTTCGGCAAGAGCCGGGGCACCGCCGCCGGCACCCATACCATCGTCGTTTCGGGTTACGAGCTGGGCGGCAGCTATTTCGCCGGCTCGGACGGCGCGGCTTTCGTCACGGCGGCCTCGATCACGGTCGAGGTCGACGGCACGCCCGGGGTGGGCGACATGCCCGGCCGGATCGTGTTCTCGACCACGGCCGACGGCGCAGCGGCGCCGACCGAGCGGCTGCGCATCGATAATGCCGGCAATCTCCAGATGGCGGGCGCAAACACCGTGATCACGGCGGCGCGGCTTCTGGTTCTGCGCTCCTACACCGTGGCGACGGTGCCCGCGGCGACCCCGGCCGGGGCCGAGATCTATGTGGCGGACGAGTCCGGGGGCGCGGTGCCGGCCTTCGCCGACGGCACGAACTGGCGTCGCTGCACCGATCGCGCGGTCATATCGTAATCAAGGGGATATCATGCGGACGGATCTGAACCACTTCTATTGGGTCGCGCGCAGCGCGGTCGACCCCGCCGGCCCGGCCTGGCAGGTCGAGGTGATCGACACGGCGGAGACGCTGGAGGAAGCTGGCGCCCTCGGCGGGCTGACCCGCACCCGGGTCCTCAATGTCGCGCAGGCGGCGGCCGAGGGCTTCGGCCTCGAGCGCATCGGCGAGGCCTTCGC
>NZ_JBAQRT010000332.1:0-1558 GCF_049306435.1 Zavarzinia sp. | reverse complement strand
ACAATATATTATGTTATACTGCAACAATATCAGTATTTATGAAACATATAGCATACAATAGGGAAAACCGTGAACGTAAAAACGACAGTCAAGAAAAGTCTACGAGCGAATCCCACGATCTACGATGTAGCAAAGAAAGCTAAAGTGTCGCCATGTACTGTCAGCCGGGTGTTGAACGCATCCAGCACGGTGAACAAAGATACGCGGCAACGTGTATTGCAGACACTGAGATCAATGGATTGCCGTCCAAGGGTGGGAGTGCGTCACAAGCAAATTGCACTGGTTACAGAACCCCTGCATCGAACGGTCATGGGGGGATATGTTTCCTGTCTGACACAATATGTGGCGTGGGCTCTCTCCCGTCTCGGAATGTCCATGGTTCTCGTACCTGAAGACAATATCGATGTGCTGTCACACCGTCTGTTCGACGGGATATTGGTCATCGCCTGGAAACCGGAGACCTTCGAAGTGCTTGAAAAATTGGATGGCACGCCTGTCGTAGTCGTCAACCGCGGAGACAAAGACAATCAGTTCCATACGGTGATATCAGATCACCGTGCGGGAGGACGCATGGTCGGGGACTACCTCCTGGATCGCGGCCACCGCAAGCTGGCCATGATCACCAAGTCTCCTGACTGGGGTGCCTTGGCGCGTGCGGAAGGAATGAGGACGGCAATGGAAACACGGGGAATACCTGTTGACGATCAGCTTTTTGCATTCTGTGATGATGGACGCCTCATGTATGCGCATTTGAAAAAAATCGTTGATTGTGGAGCCGAAGCGGTCTGGGTGTGCGGGGAAGACATGCTGGCTCCAGAGGCCCTATATATCCTGCAGGAAGTGCTTGGAATAAAAGTCCCGGCGGAACTCTCCGTAGTCGGCAGCGAAAATCCCGGGATTTCGCTATACCTGCGTCCGTCCCTGACAACACTGTTCCAGCCACTGCAAGGGGTGGCCGAGGCAATGGTGGACCTACTGGCAAAATTGATTGAGTGTCCGGAGGCTCAAGTTGATCGTGTGATCAGCATGCCCAACACGCTTATCGAACGTGATTCAGTGGCAATTCGGAAAGTTATCTAACAGGGAGGTGTATATGGCTATCAAAAACGCCGGAAGTCCAATAGATCGCATGCCCCTTGATGGGAGTGCGGCAGATAATCGTAGTGCGGGAAATCCTGGCACTGCGCTTTATGAGGCAAGGGCTGGAAACGGGTGTCACCACGTGTTGCGCCAGTTCCCGATCGTTATGGGCTACGGCGCAATGACAATGCGGCGCTGCAGTAGGGCATGCATGCCTTTCACACTGATCGAACTCCTGGTTGTTATTGCGATCATCGCAATTCTGGCGGCGATGCTGCTGCCAGCCTTGAAGATGGCAAAAGACTCAGCAAAGAGCATATCATGCCTTTCAAATATCCGCCAATCCAACGTGGCAATATTGAATTATGCGAACGATTCCGGGGGCTATGCGCCAAATGGAATGGATCTCACAAACTACTGGCAGAATTGGGCCTGGTATCTAGTCTACAATTCATATATTACAGGAACAGATACGCTG
>NZ_JBAQRT010000331.1:0-6468 GCF_049306435.1 Zavarzinia sp. | reverse complement strand
GCCCCGTGTCCGCGCCGCGCCGCCATGACGGCGCGGGCGCGGGGCCTTTGTCGCGCGGGGTGGCATGATGGCCGGCGACTTCATCCACGGCGCGGTCGCGGCGAAATCGGTCGACCCCGATTACAAGCGTCAGCGCGACGATTTCTATGAGACGCCAGTCGACGCCGTGACCGATCTCCTCGCCGCGGACGATGTTCCGGCCCGGGTGTGGGAGCCGGCCTGTGGCCGGGGCGCGATATCGCGCGTGATCGAGGCGAGCGGCAGGGCCGTGATCTCGACCGATCTGGTCGACCGGGGCTTCGGCCTGGGGCGCGTCGATTTCCTGCTCGAGCGCGCCTTGCTCGCCCCGGCCATCGTCACCAATCCGCCCTTTCGCCTGGCCGAAGACTTTCTGCGTCACGCCCTGTCGCTGGAGCCGGACTATCTCGCCCTCTTCGTCAAACTGTCGTTCCTCGCCGGGATCGAGCGGGGCGCGCTCTATCGCAGCGCCCCACCGGCCCGGGTGCTCATTTTCTCCCGCCGGCTGACCACCTGGCGACCGGATGTCCCGCGCGAGGGACGGAACGGCGGCATGATCGACTTCGCCTGGCTGATCTGGCGGCGCGGCTGGACCGGCGGCGCGGGGATGGGGTGGCTGTGATGGACGGCGGAGATTACACCGAATTCCTTCGCGCCAAGATGGTGGCCGCGCGGCCAGCGGGCTTCGAGGTCGCGGCCGAGGATGTCAATCCGGCCCTGAAGCCGCATTGCCGGGCCATCGTGCCCTGGGCCGTCGCCGGCGGGCGGCGGGCGATCTTCGCCAGCTTCGGCCTGCACAAGACCGCGATGCAGATCGAGATCATGCGCATCATCGGTCGTCACCGGCCGGGGCCGCGCCTGATCGTGCTGCCCCTCGGCGTCAGGCGGGAATTCATCGCCGAGGCGGCGGCGCGCTTCACGGGCGAATTCGCCGTCGATATGAAGTTCATCCGCCGGGAATCCGAGATCGAGGACGGGCCGATATGCCTGACCAATTACGAGACGGTGCGCGACGGCAAGCTGGACCCGGGGCGTTTCACCGCGGCCAGCCTCGACGAGGCGGCGGTCCTCCGCTCCTACGGATCGAAGACGTTCCAGACCTTCCTGCCCCTGTTCGACCCCGTCCCCTTCAAGTTCGTCGCGACCGCGACGCCTTCGCCCAACCGGCTGAAGGAGCTGATCCATTACGCCGGCTTCCTCGGGGTGATGGACACGGGGCAGGCCCTGACCAGATTTTTCCAGCGCAATTCGGAACAGGCGGGCGACCTCACGCTCTATCCGCACAAGGAGCGTGAATTCTGGCTGTGGGTGCACAGCTGGGCGATCTTCCTGCAGCGGCCGTCCGACCTCGGCTTCTCGGACGAGGGCTATGCCCTGCCGCCCCTGAAGGTCAACTGGCACGAGGTGCGCGCCGACCGCCTGGCCCTGACCGAGGAGCGGGACGGCCAGGTGAGCATGTTCACCGGCGGTCTCGGCATCACCGGCGCCGCCCGGGAAAAGCGCGACAGCATCGCGCTTCGTGTCGAGAAGGCGAAGGCGATCATCGCCGCCGATCCTGCCGCCCATCGGATCATCTGGCATGACCTCGAGGCCGAGCGGAAGGCGCTGGAAGCGGCGATCCCCGACATTTCCACGGTCTACGGCAGTCAGGACCTCGAGGAGCAGGAGCGCCGAGCGACGGATTTCGCCGATGGCCGCAGCCGCATTCTCGGCGCCAAGCCGGTGATGCTGGGGGCCGGGGGTAATTTCCAGCGTCATTGCCGGCGCGCGACCTTTCTCGGGGTGGGCTTCAAGTTCGCCGATTTCATCCAGGCGATCCACCGCATCTACCGCTTCGGCCAGAGCGGCGAGGTCGAGATCGACATCATCCACACCGATGCCGAACGCGGCATCGTCGCCGACCTCAAGGCGAAATGGCGGCAAGACGAGGAGGTCCGGGCGACCATGGCTGAAATCATCCGCAAATACGGCCTTGGCCGGCACGATATGGCCGATCTTCTTGGCCGCTCCTTCGGCGTCGAGCGTGTCGAGGCTTCGGGCACGGGCTGGACCGTCGCCAACAACGATGCGGTGGACGAGGCGCGGCGGCTGGAGGCGGACAGTCTCGGCCTGATCGTGACCTCGATCCCCTTCGCCAACCACTATGAATATTCGGCGAGTTATAACGACTTCGGTCACACCGACGACAATGATCACTTCTGGGCGCAGATGGACTATCTGACGCCGGAGCTGCTTCGTGCGCTCGCCCCCGGCAGGCTCGCCTGCATCCATGTCAAGGACCGCATCCTCTTCGGCTCGGTCACGGGCGAGGGGGTGCCGACCGTCTCCCCGTTCCATGCCGAGGCGATCTTTCACTATCGCCGCCACGGCTTCCAGTTCATGGGCCAGATCACGGTGGTGACCGATGTCGTCCGGGAAAACAACCAGACCTATCGGCTGTCCTATTCCGAGATGCTGAAGGACGGAACGAAGATGGGGGTCGGCTCGCCTGAATATGTCCTTTTGTTCCGTAAACCCCAGTCGGATCGCAGCAAGGGCTATGCCGACGTGCCGGTAGCCCATGATCGGGAATCCTATTCCCTCGCCCGCTGGCAGATCGACGCGCATGCCCTCTGGCGGTCGAGCGGCAATCGCCAGCTGCGGCCGGACGAGCTGGCCGATCTCGGCCCCGGCCGGCTGGCGGCGCTGTTCCCGGCCGAGACGCTGAAGCGGGTCTATGATTTCGACTGGCATGTGAAGATCGGCGAGGAACTGGAGGCGCGCGGGCGCCTTCCCTCGTCCTTCATGGCCCTGGCGCCGGGCAGCGCCGATGCCTTCGTCTGGCACGACATCCAGCGGATGCGCACCCTGAACGGCGAGCAGGCGCGTCGTAACGTCGAGAAGCACATCTGCCCGCTGCAATATGACATCGTCGATCGCCTGATCGAGCGGTACAGCAACAAGGGCGATCTGGTCTATGACCCGTTCGGCGGTCTGATGACCGTGCCCCTGCGCGCCCTGATGCTGGGCCGCCGCGGCGGCGCCAGCGAGTTGAACCCCGGCTATTTCCTCGACGGTGTGCACTACCTCGAAATGGCGTCGCGCGGCGAAGCCATACCCGATTTCTTCGCCAGCACGGCGGAAGATGCCGACCAGCTCCCGACCGGGGAGGCGGCGGAATGATGTGCGATCATGGAGGTTTCAATGAGCATGTTGCATGGGTCCGAAATCGTCTCGCCGGGCTGGAGCACGGCGACGCCGCTGCCGGTCGAGACCGTGGTGGAGCGTTTCCGGCAGTTCGCGGAGCTGAACCCGAAGATGGCGTCGACCATCCTTCGCGGGCTCGAGGAGCGGGCGCGATCCGGTCACCTGGCGGCCGGCGAATACTGGCAGCCCGGGTTCGATGGCGAGGCCTTGCTCAAGTCCGGCGCGATCCTCATGGGCCGCGAAATCCCGCCGGCCCGCATGGTTCGGCCGGTCGGGACGAGGCCGCCGGAGGACGTGGGTGTCTGACCCTATCGGCTGAAATCAGGAACCGGGAAGGTTTCGCCGATCTCGACATGGCAGCCGTGCATCTGTTCATAGGTGCGGCGCGCCAGCAGGGCGCATTCGGCGACGACCCGGGAGGGCGGCAGTTTAGCCCCGATGTGAGGGTCGTTGCTCGACTGACCCACATGGGCGGCCACGAGTTGCATGGTCGCGAGATAGATGAGGTCCAGCGGATTTTGCTCGAAACTGGGCATGGTGTGTCCTTTCGCCTTTGGTATGGATCGCCAATCGCGATTGGCGCTATTCCGGAAGGTCTCTCCGCTTGTGGGCGATCAGTAACCGTTGTCGGCGCAAATCTGGATGACGGCGCGGGTCCGGCCGTCATTCGGGTTTGCCGTCGCGTAAGCGATGGGGGCGGCGACTTTGATCTTGCCGTCGATCCTGGTCACGAACATTTCGACGGGCAGGAACCCTGTGTATCCGCCAAAGCCGTTCTTGGCGTTGACTTCGATGCAATAGATTTCATTGCCGAAGTAGAGTTGAGGGTGCCGGAATTTGGCCGAATCGGGATCTTTCAGCCCGTCTCGCGCGGCCTCTTCGATCACTTTCTTTTCAGCATCGGTGATGCTCGTCGGGTGCAGTATGGGCTTCGGCGCTGCCGGTGGCGGAACGCAGGCCGAAACAGCAATGGCGGCGAGGCAGAGAGTTGTTGCGCGAACGGTCATGATTGCAGGACCCCTGTTTATGAAGCGGCAGGTAGTGGTGAATACGGCCATTGCTTGCCTCTTCTGGCAAGGGGCTTCCTCGGAGTGATGCCGGCGGCCGTCCTCGGCTTGACGCCGGTAGGGGAGGGGGCATGACCTCGGCTTTCGTTCCCCTGTCGGCGGCGGCGGCCCGGGCGAAGAAGGCGGCGGCTTCAGCCGTCGTCCTGCCCGAAGGGCTGATCACCGACGATCTCGACGGCGAGCTGGCCCATGTCGTGCGGAACGACATGGGCAATGCCCGGCGCCTGATCGCCCGCCACGGCAAGGATCTGATCTGGATCGAGCAGGTGGGCTGGCTGGTCTGGACCGGGCGCAACTGGTCGGACGACGGCGGCGCGCGGGCGGCGCAGGACAGGGCCCAACAGGTGGCGCACGCGATGTTCGCCGAGGCCGCTGCCCTCCGGGAGGCCGGCCCCACCGCGCGACAGACGGCGGAGGAGCTGGAGGAACAGGTGGCGACCCACTGGAAATGGGCGGTGCAGTCCGGCAATTCCGGCCGGATCGCGGCCATGCTGGAAGAGGCCAAGCCGCATTTGTGCCGCAAGGTCGAGGATATGGACCGCGACCCGGCCCTGTTCAATGCGCAGAACGGCACGATCGAGCTGGCGCGGGACGGCTTCCACCGGCTGCGGCCCCATGACCGGGCGGACCTGATCACCCATATCTCGCCCGTCGCCCATGACCCGCTGGCGGCGTGCCCCGTCTTCACCGAAGCTATGATGGAATGGCAGCCGGATCAGGAAATGCACGACTTCCTGCAGCGCGCGGCGGGTTACATCATGACCGGTTACACGGGGGAGCAGGTCGTGATTCTCCTTTATGGCACCGGGAAAAACGGCAAGTCGACCCTGGCGAATATCCTCATGCACATCATGGGCGATTATGCCATGACGCTGCCCTTCGCCTCGCTCCTCGAGGACAAGCACCGACGCGGCGGCGAGCCGACGCCGGATATCGCCCGCCTGCCCGGCCGGCGCTTCGTCGTCGCCGCCGAGCCGCCGCTGGGGGCGAAGCTGGACGAGGCCCTGATCAAGAGCCTGACCGGCGGGGACAAGATCCCGGCGCGTCACCTGAACCGCGACATGTTCGAATTCACACCGGTGGCGAAATTCGTCCTGTCTTTCAACACCGCGCCGACGGTGCGGGGCCAGGATTACGGCATCTGGCGTCGCCTCCTCATGGCCGCATTCCCTCATCGGATCGAGAAGGTCGACGATACGATGGAAGAGCGATTGCAGGCGGAGGCTGCTGGAATTCTCAACTGGATGCTGTCCGGCTATGCCGGTTGGCGCAAGCATAGGCTGGCGCCGCCCGATGCGGTGCGAGAGGCGACCGAGAGTTACCGGAGCGATCAGGACATGGTCGGGAGATTCCTGTCCGCCGCGACCGTGGCCCGGCCGGGCGCCCGCGTGGCCGCAAACACGCTCTACAAGGCCTATCAGCGCTGGGCGCAGCAATCGGGTGTGGATCCGCTGTCCGGCACGATGCTCGGCAGGATATTGACCCAGCGGGGGGTGCGGAAATCGAAGTCCGGTGTCGTCGTCTATGAGGACATGGAGCTGGTCGAGGATTTCGCGCCCGATCAGATGGACATGCCCTGACCACAAGATGTGGTGGGTTCCCGCGCGGGCGAGGCGGACGTGGGAGGGTTCAGGGAGGGTTTACCGGAAACCCTCCCACGCGAAAAGGCCTGCATTTCTGCGGGTCTTGGAGGGTTGGGAGGGTTGGGAGGGTTTTCCGGCCCTCCCGTAAGGCGGGCACCCACATGTGGATATGACCTCCAATAAACCCTCCCAACCCTCCCAACTATCCATAAGTCTATGAATTGAATAGGTTTTTTCTAGGGATGGTTTGCTTTTCAAGCCTCCCTGAACCCTCCCTGAACCCTCCAGCCCCCTTGAGGCTTCGCCATGATCGAAATCGACGTTGAGCATCTGGTCATCTGGGCCATCCGGGATCAGCGGGCCGACCTCTATATCGGCGGGGTCGAGCTGTTCGCCGACGAGCGCCGGGCCGATGGTGGCCTCGTGATGTCGCGATCGGCCGATGGCTGCGCCGCCGTCGAAGCCATCGCCGCCCTCGGCTGCGCCATCGACGGTGGGGCAGGGGCGGCGCGGGGTCTCGCCCTCGATCCCGACGCGGCCCATGTCGCCGAAATGATCGAGGTCCTGCCGCAGCCGATGCGGGGCCTCCTGCTGCGCCACGGGCGGGCCGGCAC
>NZ_JBAQRT010000330.1:0-49609 GCF_049306435.1 Zavarzinia sp. | reverse complement strand
CGACGACCGGCAGTCCTGCGGCGGCGAGGCCGGCGGCGACGACGGTCTCGAAGCCACCGGTGGCTTCGAGACCGATGGCTTTGGGCTGAAGCGGCCGCAGGCGCTCGACGAGGGCGGCGATGCCGTCAGCGTTGCGGGACACGGCGAAGGGCTCCGCCTGAGGATAGCAACAAACGTCGAGCCGATCCTTCGAGACATCGATACCAATGACGAGGGCGTCCATCTTTACCCATCCTTGCGCAAGCGGGCTTCGCGAGCGGCCCAGGCGACTGTTCGGGTTCGATGGAACGGCAGGCGAAGACCCTTGCTCTCCTACGGGCTTGGGGGCCCTCAGGGCTGTCGGTCTCTCGCCTGCCACCGCAACCGGTAGTCTACCAGATGTGGATGAGCCGAAGTTACAAGGGTTCGTCTCCCTCTCCGCCCTCCGGGGGGAGAGGGCCGGGGTGAGGTGGGGAAGCCCGGTGTCGCCCGTTTCTCTCAACCTTACTTCTGCAGCGCCGCCTGCGCCGCGGCAAGGCGGGCGATCGGCACGCGGTAGGGCGAGCAGGAGACATAGTCGAGCCCGACCTTCTCGCAGAAGAAGATGGAGGCCGGATCGCCGCCATGCTCGCCGCAGATGCCGAGCTTGAGGTTGGGCCGTGTCGCCCGGCCGCGCTCGGCCGCGATGCGGACCAGCTCGCCCACGCCGTCCTCGTCGATCGAGACGAAGGGGTCCTTCTGGAAGATGCCGGCGCGCAGGTAATCGTCCAGGAAATGGGCGGCGTCGTCGCGCGAGATGCCGAAGGTGGTCTGGGTCAGGTCGTTGGTGCCGAAGGAGAAGAATTCCGCCGATTCGGCGATCTCGCCGCCGCGCAGCGCCGCGCGCGGCAATTCGATCATGGTGCCGATCAGATAGGGGATGTCCTTGCCCTTTTCGGCCGCGACCGCCCTGGCGACGATGGCGATCTTGCCCTTCAGGATGTCCAGCTCGGCCTTGGTCGCGACCAGCGGGATCATGATCTCGGGCGTCACGGTCGAGCCGGCGCGCTCGCCGACCTCGATCGCCGCCTCGAAGATCGCGCGGGCCTGCATCTCGTAGATCTCGGGATAGGTGATGCCGAGACGGCAGCCGCGATGGCCCAGCATGGGGTTGGATTCCGCCAGCTCATGGGCGCGCGACTTGATCACGCTGACCGGCACCCCGGCGGCGGCGGCGACCTCGGCCAGTTCCGCGTCGGTGTGGGGCAGGAATTCATGCAGCGGCGGATCGAGCAGGCGGATGGTGACCGGCAGGCCGGCCATGATCTCGAACAGTTTCACGAAATCGCCGCGCTGCACCGGCAGCAGCTTGGCCAGGGCGGCCTCCCGGCCCTTGATGTCGCTCGACAGGATCATTTCGCGGACGGCGAGGATGCGATCCGCCTCGAAGAACATATGTTCGGTCCGGCACAGGCCAATGCCCTCGGCGCCGAAGCGCCGCGCGGTTTCGGCATCGAGCGGGGTTTCCGCGTTGGTGCGCACCTTCAGGCGGCGGACAGAGTCGGCCCAGCCCATCAGGATCGAGAAATCGCCGGAGAGTTCTGGCTGCACCGTCGGCACTTCGCCCAGCATGACCTCGCCGGTCGCGCCATCGATGGTGATGACGTCGCCGCGCTTCAAGACCTTGCCCAGCACGGTCATGGTCTGGGCGGCGGCGTCGATCTTCAGGGCGCCGGCGCCCGAGACGCAAGGCCGGCCCATGCCGCGCGCGACCACGGCGGCGTGGGAAGTCATGCCCCCGCGCGAGGTGAGAATCCCCTGCGCCGCGTGCATCCCGTGGATGTCTTCCGGCGAGGTTTCGGCGCGCACCAGAATGACCTTGCGGCCCGAAGCTGCCAGCTTCTCGGTATCGTCGGCGGTGAAGCTGATGATGCCGGAGGCGGCGCCGGGCGAGGCCGGCAGGCCGCGCGTCAGGATTTCGCGCGGGGCCTTGGGGTCGAGGGTCGGGTGCAGCAGCTGGTCCAGCATCTGCGGGTCGACGCGCAGGATCGCGGTCTCGCGGTCGATCAGGCCTTCACCGGCCAGTTCGACGGCGATCTTCAGCGCGGCCTTGGCGGTGCGCTTGCCCGAGCGGGTCTGCAGCATCCACAGCTTGCCGCGCTGGACGGTGAATTCGATGTCCTGCATGTCGCGGTAATGCCGCTCCAGCGTGTGGAACACGTCGACCAGCTGAGCGAAGACTTCCGGCATGCTCTCTTCCATCGAGGGCTTGGTATCGCCCGCGCCGACGCGGGCCGCCTTCGACAGATATTGCGGGGTGCGGATGCCGGCGACGACGTCCTCCCCTTGCGCGTTGATCAGATATTCGCCGTAGATCTCGGCGGTGCCGGTCGACGGGTTGCGGGTGAAGGCGACGCCGGTCGCCGAGGTCTCGCCCATGTTGCCGAAGACCATGGCCTGGACGTTGACCGCCGTGCCCCAGCTTTCGGGAATATCGTTCAGGCGGCGGTAGGTCTCGGCCCGGGCATTGCGCCACGAGCCGAAGACGGCGCCGATGGCGCCCCACAGCTGCTCGTTCACATCGATCGGGAAGGGCTTGCCCAGTTCCGCCGCGACCTTGGCCTTGTATTCGGCGATCAGGGCCTTCAGGTCGTCGGTGGTCAGGTCGGTGTCGAGGGTGTAACCCCGCTCTTCCTTGTGGATCTCGAGGATTTCCTCGAAGTGATGATGGCCGACGTCGAGCACGACGTCGGAATACATCTGGATGAAGCGGCGATAGCTGTCATAGGCGAAACGCTCGTCGCCCGCCTGTCTGGCGAGGCCGGCCACGGTCTCGTCGTTGAGGCCGAGGTTGAGGACCGTGTCCATCATGCCCGGCATCGACGCCCGCGCGCCCGAACGGACCGAGACGAGAAGGGGATTGTCCTTGTCGCCGAAGATCGCGCCGACCTTGGCGCCGACATCGGCGACGGCGGCCCGGACATCGCCGTTCAGCGTGTCGGGATAGGTTTTGCCGTGGTCGTAATAATAGGTGCAGACTTCCGTCGTGATGGTGAAGCCCGGCGGCACCGGCAGCCCCAGATGGGACATTTCGGCGAGGTTCGCGCCCTTGCCGCCCAGAAGGTTCTTCATCTCGGCCCGGCCGTCGGCCTTGCCGTCACCGAAGGTATACACCCACTTGGTCATGACCTTATCCCTCGATACGCGAGAAATCGGCGATCCCGTCAAGGGCCCCGCGGATTTCCGCAAGCAGCTTCAGGCGATTGGCGCGAAGGGCCACATCGTCGGCATTCACCGTCACCTTCTCGAAGAAGGCATCGACGGGGTTACGCAGCAGCGCGAGCGCCTGCATGCATTCGGCGAAACCTTCCTTCCGCAGGGCCGCGAGGGCCAGCGGCATCGCCTCGTCGAGACGGGCGCCAAGCGCCTTTTCCTCTTCGGCGGCGAACAGGCTTCGGTCGGCCGGGCCCTGGTAACGCGCGCCATCCTTCTTTTCCTCGATGCGGAGGATGTTGGAGGCACGGCGATAGGCGGCCAGCAGGTTCCGCCCGTCCTCGGTCTCGAGGAAGGACTTCAGCGCCGAGACCTTTTCGACAAGGCGGGTGAGGTCGTCTTCCGCCCCGGTGCCCAGCACGGCGTTGATCAGGTCATGGGCGACGCCCTGATCCTTCAGCGAGACCTTGAGCCGGTCGTGGAAGAAGTCGAGCAGGCTGTCGGCGACCGCGCCGAACAGCGGCCGCAGCGGCAGGCGAAGGCCGTTCTCGACGATCAGCCGGATGACGCCGAGCGCGGCGCGGCGCAGCGCGAAGGGGTCCTTGGAGCCCGTCGGCTTTTCGTCGATGGCGAAGAAGCCGGTGAGCGTGTCGATCTTGTCGGCGAGGGCGACGGAGACCGCGACGAGGTCGGACGGGCATTTGTCGGACGGGCCCTGCGGCTTCCAATGGTCGGCGATGGCCTCGGCGACCACCGCGTCCTCGCCGTCCTTCAGGGCGTAGTAACGCCCCATGATGCCCTGGACCTCGGGGAATTCGCCGACGATGTCGGAAACGAGATCGGCCTTGGCCAGCAGGGCGGCGCGGGCGGCCTTGGTGGGGTCGGCGCCGATCGTGCCGGCGATCTCGACCGCCAGCTTCTCGATCCGCTTCACCTTCTCGCCCACGGTGCCGAGCCTGGCGTGGAACACGATGCTGTCCAGCCTGGCGACGCGGGATTCGAGGGTGGCTTTCAGGTCCTGATCCCAGAAGAATTTGGCGTCCGACAGGCGCGCGCGCAGCACGCGCTCGTTGCCCGCCGCGATGGCGGCGCCGCCGTCCCTGGCCAGCAGATTGGCGACGGTCAGGAAGCGGGGCGCCATCTTGCCGGTCACGGGATCGCGCAGGGCGAAATACTTCTGGTTGGCCCGCATGGTCGAGGTCAGGACCTCGGCCGGGACTGCCATGAAGGCATCGTCGATGCGGCCCATCAGGGGCACCGGCCATTCGACGAGGCCCGCCACTTCGTCGAGGAGGGCGGGATCGGGCGTCACCTCGAGGCCGGCCTGGGCAGCGATCTTCTCGGCGTCGGCCCAGATGATCTTCTTCCGCTCATCGGGGTCGATGATGACATAGGCGGCGCGGAGCCGGGCCTGATAATCGGCGAAACCGCTGACCTCGAACGTCTCGCGGCCCATGAAGCGGTGGCCGGCGGTGACATTGCCGGCCCTGATGCCATGGCCGGTATCGTCATTGCGGGCGAGGCTGAAGGGCACCACGTCGCCGCCGAACAGGGCGATCACCGTGTGGATCGGCCGCACCCAGGTCAGTTTCGACGATGGACCGGCGGCCTCGGCACCCCAGCGCATGGACTTCGGCCAGGGGAAACTCCACAGGGCGCCGGTCAGCAATTCGGCGATCACCTCGGTGGTCGGGCGGCCGCGCCGCTCGATCTGGGCGATATAGAAATTGCCCTTGGGGGTTTCCTGGACCTGCAACGCCTCGCGGGCGACGCCGGCCGAGGTGCAGAAACCGGCGATGGCGGCTTCCGGCGCGCCGACGCGGGGGCCACGACGCTCTTCCCGCAGGTCGGCCTGGGCCGCGTCCAGCTCCTCGATCACGACGGCGAGGCGGCGCGGGGTCGAATAGGCGCGGGCGGCACCGAATTTCAGGCCGAGGGCGGTGAAACCGTCGGTGAAGATGCGTTTCAGGTCGTCGGCGGCCTTCACCTGCATCCGGGCGGGGATTTCCTCGGAGCGGATCTCGATCAGAAGCTCGGGCATCACTTCGCCTCCTGCGTAACGACCCAGGCTTCGCAGCAGCCCTTGGCGAGGGCGCGCACCCGGCCGATATAGGCGGCGCGTTCGGTCACGGAAATCACCCCGCGGGCGTCGAGCAGATTGAACAGATGACTGGCCTTCATGCATTGGTCATAGGCGGGCAGGGGCAGGGCCTTCGCGAGAAGGGCGGCGCATTCGGCTTCCGCGTCGCGAAAATGCTGGAACAGCACCTCGGTATTCGCGTGCTCGAAATTATAGGCGGAGAATTCCTTCTCGGCCTGGAGGTAGACGTCGCCATAGGTGACGCCGCGGCCGTTCCAGTCGAGGTCGTAGACCCGCTCGACACCCTGCACATACATGGCGAGGCGCTCGAGACCATAGGTGATCTCGCCGGCCACGGGATCGACGTCGATGCCGCCGACCTGCTGGAAATAGGTGAACTGGGTCACCTCCATGCCGTCGCACCAGACTTCCCAGCCGAGGCCCCAGGCGCCCAGCGTCGGGCTTTCCCAGTCGTCCTCGACGAAGCGGATGTCGTGATTGTCGACATCGATGCCGAGCGCCTTCAGGGAGCCGAGGTAAAGGTCGATGACATTGTCCGGGCTCGGCTTCAGGATGACCTGGAACTGGTAATAATGCTGGAGCCGGTTCGGGTTCTCGCCATAGCGGCCGTCCTTGGGCCGGCGCGAGGGCTGGACATAGGCCGCGTTCCAGGGCTTGGCGCCCAGGGTGCGCAGCGTCGTCGCCGGGTGGAAGGTACCCGCGCCGACCTCCATGTCGTAGGGCTGCATCAGGATGCAGCCCTGACGGGCCCAATAGGTCTGAAGGGTCAGGATGAGATCCTGGAAGGGCGGGGCTTTCGCCGCCGTCTGCGCCGACATGAGATGGGCTACCTGAACAAGGCGTGAAGGTGGCCGCACGTTAATGACGCGCCCCCCCTCGGGTCAACCCTGCCCTTCGGCGGCGCTCCCGCCCGGTGAGCGCATGGCGGCGCCCTCAGCTCCGGTTGGTCGGGCAGTCGGGGGCGGCGCAGGGCTGGCCGGCGGCGTTATAGGTGCCGCAGGCCGGGCAGCGCACCATGTCGTCCGCCTCGATCACCGGGGGTTTTTTCGCCGGCTGCGGCGGCACTTCGGCCGCCTTCTTGCGCTGCGGCAGGAAGGCGCGCTTGATCGAGACATAAGCAAGGCCGAGGGCCAGCAGAATGGCGAAGGCCTTGATCAAGAGGCCGAGCATGGCCGAATTCCCCCAGGGTCATTTTCAGAACGATTGAACAGGAACCTTCGTCGCTCCGGCGAAGGCCGGAGCCTTTTTACGAGAAAGGCTCCTTTGCCGGAACGAGATCCCGGCCTTCGCCGGGATGACGACGAGCTGGCCGCGTCGCTTCCGCCATGCTTCTAGAGACCGAAACGGGACCACAGGCCGCGCGCCTCGACCGTCGACAGCGCGTCGCCTGCCAGACCACCCCCATCGAGACCACCCCGGCGCGTCAGCAGCCGGCCGAGGGCGAACATACGCTTCTTCGGCGCGATCGGCACCAGCCGAACCTTCTCGCCCAGTTCCGCCTTCAGGGTCGAGCGAATCTCGCCCAGTCCGTCGATCAGGCCGAGCTCGAGGGCGCGGCGCCCGGTCCAGACGTCGCCGGTGAAGAGATCGCCCGCCGTCTCCTTCAGGCGCAGGCCCCGGCGGCCGGTGACCATGTCCTTGAAGATCGCGTGGATATCGGCCTGCAGGCTTTTCAGGTGGGTGATATCGTCCGGGTTTTCCGGCAGGAAGGGGTCCAGCCGGTGCTTGTTGGCGCCGGCGGTATAGATCCGCCGCTCGATTCCCAGCTTGCTGATCGCCTTGTCGAAGCCGAAACCGCCGGAAATCACCCCGATCGAGCCGACGATGGACGTGGGATGGGCGATGATGCGGTCCGCCGCCAGCGCCAGCATGTAGCCGCCCGAGGCCGCGACATCCTCGCAGAAGGCATAGACGGGCACCTTCTTTTCCTCGGCGAGGAGGCGAATGCGCTCGTGGATCAGGGCCGACTGGGTGGCGGCGCCGCCCGGCGAATTGATGACGAGGGCGACCGCCGACAGGGGCCTGACCTTGAAGGCGCGGTCGATCAGGGCGGCGGTGCCGGCGATGGTGAGGCCCTGACGCAGGCCCCCCATGGCGCCGATGACGCCTTCGAGGCGCAGCACGGCGACGGTGGGCGGACGCTTGCCGCCCAGGAAGGACGGCAGCAGGCGGCGGAGGGCGGTCGATACGGACATGATGGCGACAACATGGGGCGCGGCCGCCGCCGGCTCAAGCCCTATCGCCGCCCAGCGTCATCAGCGCCGTGGTGACGATGGCCAGCGCCCGGTCCACCGGCTTGTCCCGGCGCCGCGCCAGGGCGATGACCCGGGGCAGGGCCGGGTCCAGCGGCCGGACCACCAGTTGATCGCGGGCGACGCCATCCTTCGTCGCTTCCAGCTGGATGATGGAATAGCCAAGACCGGCGGCGACGATCGCCTTCACCGCCTCCAGCCCGTCGTATTCCAGGATGGGCGCGGGGGTCACGCCGCCGGCCGCCAGCCAGTCGAGGACGAGCCGGGTCAGGTTCGAGCCCCGGTGCTCGATGACCAGGGGCAGGCCCTCCAGATCCGCCGGGCGCAGAACCGGGGGCAGGGCGCCCTGCGCCGCCGGCAGGATGGCGACCAGTTGCTTGGTGTCGATCACCGTCAGCTCGATGCCCGGATGGCTGACCGGCAGGGTGACGATGCCGATATCCATCCGGTTGGCCATCAGGTGGTCGATCATGTCGTCGGTGGTGCCGGTCGCGACCGAAACCTCGATCTGGGGATAGGCGCCGCGCAGATCCCGCAGCACGGGCGGCAGCAGATAGGTCAGGGTGGCGGCGCCGGTGCCGATTCGCACCCGGCCCAGCCAGCCGTCGCGGTGCCGGCGCATGGCCGATTCCGCCGCCTCGACCGCCGCCATGATGCCCTGGCCGTGTTCGACCAGTTCGGCCCCGGCCGCGGTCGGATGGGCGCGTTTGCCCAGCCGGTCGATCAGTCGCAGGCCCAGCCGGCTCTCCAGCTCGCGGATCTGCACGCTGACCGCCGGCTGTGACAGGTTCAGCCGCCGCGCCGCCGCGGAAAAGCCGCCGGCCTCGACAACCGCGAGGAAGGCGCGCAGCTGGTCGAGGTTCAGGTCACGCATTCATAAACAATGACTATGATTTCAATAAAAACAATAAAATTGCCGAATTATCAGCCTCATGGTCCTGTGTCGTCAGGCCGGGTCCTGACGGGGCCTCGCCCCTCGAAACACAGTGAAACGATCCATGGATGGCGCACCCCCGCGCCCTGAAGGAGGAGTCATGTCCAAGGCCAGCACCCTGTCGCAGGTCGTCCCTCGCCGGTCGCGGCCGCCCGGCCTTCGCGCCCTGGTGGCGGCCTTTCTCGCCTATCGGGAGCGGCGGCGGGCGGCGCGTTATCTTGCCGGGCTCGATGATTTTCTGCTGGCCGATATCGGCGTTCAGCGCGCCGATATCGAACGGGTGGTGCGCGGCGCGTGATCAGCCGAGGCGCTGGCCGCCGCGCAGGATCGCCTCAGCCGCCGGGGTGAAGCGACCGTCCGCCTCGTGAAGGACGAGGCCGGGCAGCAGCCGCGCCGGTGTCCGCCGGTCCAGCCGGCCGGTGACGATGACACGGCGCGCCTCGGCTCCCGCCTTCGGCCACAAAGGCAGGATCTCGATGGCGCCGAGGCGGGGCGCGATCAGGGCCAGGATCTCGGGCAGGCGATCGGCCCGATGGATGATGTGCAGGCTGCCCTTGGGGCGCAGGGCGCGGATCGCCTCGTCCAGCCAGCGGGCAAGGTCGGCGCGGCCTTCCATATGGGCATCGCGCCTTACGTTCGCCGGGGCGGTGCCTCGACCGGGGTCGAGATAGGGCGGATTGGTCATCACCGCGTCGAAGGCCTGGCGCGGCAGGCCATCCTCGACCGCCTGGCGCAGGAAGGTGCTGCGACCGGCCATGTCGTTCAGGGCGGCGCTGCGCTCCGCCAGGGCGAGGGCCGTTTCATCGGCGTCCAGCCCGACAAGGCGAAGATCCGGCCGCCGCCAGCCGAGGCAGAGCAGGGCGGCCCCGGTGCCGCAGCCGAGGTCCAGCACCCGCGCGCCTTCCGGTATGGCGACCGATGCCGCCAGCAGCACGGGATCGATCGCCGCGCGGTAGCCGTCCTCGGGTTGCAGCAGGCGCAGGCGCCCGCCCAGCAACAGGTCTTCCGTCACGGTCATGGCGGTCACGGCCAAAAGCCGGTGCCTTTCTCGTGCAATTCCTGGCCAAGGCCCGCTTCGGTCAGCAGGCGGCGGGCCCGCGCCTGATCGTCGTCGCCGACCATCAGGCGGCGCGGCACCATGCCGATCGAGCCATCGATCACCGACGAATGCGAATCGAGGACCAGAAGCGGGATTCCCTCGGCCTTCAGCAGGCTGTCGACATAGGAAATCAGCACGAGATCATTGGTCCGGATCAATTCCTGCACCGTGATCCCCTTCGATGGTTTAATGAGGCGCGAGGCGCGCCGCTACCGCTGCGGTTGACCGCCCTCTTCGGGCGCTCCTATGCTGCGCCCGCATCTTACCGGCAGGAGCATGGGTTTGGGCGTGGTCGTATCACTGGAAGAGGGGCGGGACAAGGACAGCCAGGGCGCGGCGCCGGCCAATGCGCTCGAAGTGCTGCTGCGTCTCGTCGCCGAGGATTTCGCCAAGGTCGATACCGAGATCCGCACCCGCATGGTCTCGGACGTGCCGCTGATCCCGGAACTCGCCGGCCATATCATCGCCTCCGGCGGCAAGCGCCTGCGCCCCGTGTTGCTGATCGCCGCCGCGCGGCTCTGCGGTTATCAGGGGGAGCGGCACATCCGCCTCGCCGCCTGCGTCGAATTCATCCATACCGCCACCCTGCTGCATGACGACGTGGTCGACGAATCGGCCCTGCGCCGGGGCCGGGCCACCGCCAATATCGTCTGGGGCAATCAGGCCAGCGTCCTCGTCGGCGATTTCCTGTTCAGCCGCTCGTTCCAGCTGATGACCCAGGATGGTTCGATCGCCGTGCTCGGCATTCTCTCGGAAGCCTCGGCCATCATCGCCGAGGGCGAGGTGATGCAGCTGACCACCGCCAACAACCTGGCGACCACCGAGGACGATTACCTGCAGGTGATCGCGGCCAAGACCGCCGCCCTCTTCGCCGCCGCGACCCGCGTCGGCGCCGTCGTCGCCGGCCGCCCGGCCGAGGATGAACTGGCCCTCGCCGACTATGGCCGCTATCTCGGCATCGCCTTCCAGCTGATCGACGACGCCCTCGACTATCAGGCCGACGAGGAGACGCTGGGCAAGACCGTGGGCGACGATTTCCGTGAAGGCAAGATCACCCTGCCGGTCGTCCTCGCCTTCGCCGCCGCCGACGAGGCGGAACAGGCCTTCTGGCGCCGCTGCATGGAAGCCCGCGACCAGAAGGACGGCGACCTCGAGACCGCGCTGCGCCTGATGCGGCAACACGACACGCTGGACGCCACCGTCGACCGCGCCCGCCACTATGGCAACATGGCCCGCGCCGCCCTCTCCCGCTTCCCCGACGGGGAGTATCGCCGCGCCCTCGAAGGCGTGATCGATTTCTGCATCGAGCGGGCCTATTGAGAATTCTGAAACATTGGCTTGAACAGGGCCGGCCCCGGTGCTACAAGGCCGGCCTCCCGGTCGGAGTGTAGCTCAGCCTGGTAGAGCACTAGCTTCGGGAGCTAGGGGCCGGAGGTTCGAATCCTCTCACTCCGACCAATCTCTTCACAGAGATTATGTGCAAGGCCGCCTTCGGGCGGCCTTCTCATTTGTGGGGTTTGCCCGTGTAGCCGCCGCAGCCGGGACTATCGTGGGCAAGAGTTGAGGACTGCGGCCGGGGAAATTCGCGCTCACGGCCGCATTACCGCTTCGTCCACCACCGAATCGGTGGGCCTATGAGCTGTGCGCGGAGATGCTTATCATTGCCGCGCGGTAGCCAGCGGCGGATCATCCAGCGACAATGTGGGAATGGTGCCGTATCGGTCACGACGGTGTGCATTTCGGAGGGGCGAGCTTGACTGATCAAACGCGCGCGCTGGCGGAACCTGACGCCTTGGCCGCAGGACCCGAGGCGGATGGCGCCCAGGCCTCGGTGTTGCTTACGGCCCAGCTCGTAAGGGCCTATTGCATCGGTAACAAAGTCACGACCGCCGACCTGCCCGCGCTGATTGCTCGCGTCCACGCGGCGCTCGACGACTTGGGGCCGCCGCCGCAGGCGCTCGCAGCGCCCGATGTCCCGGCAAAGCCCGCGGTCCCGATCAAAAGCTCGATCAGCGACACGCACCTCGCCTGCCTCGAAGACGGTCTGAAGTTCAAGTCGCTGAAGCGGCACCTGCGCGTCAGCCACGGTCTCACGCCGGACGAGTACAGACGGAAATGGGGGCTGGACGATGCCTACCCGATGGTGGCCCCCGCCTATGCACGCTATCGCTCCGCCCAGGCCCTGTCGCTTGGCCTCGGCAACAAGGCTTCCGCCGATGCAAAGGGACCGGAGGCCGACGTCGCGCCGCCGGGCCTCCCGAAGAAGACACCTCGAAGGGCCGGCGCCAAAGCATCGGCCCCGACCGAGACCGGCCCGGTCAAGCAACCGGCGAAGCAACCCGTGACGTCCCCGGCGGCATCGAAAGCCAAGACGAGTCCAGATGCGAAAGCGACGGCCGGCGAGACAAAGACGCTCCCGCCCTTCCGCTATCCCGCCAGCCGCTACGCGAAGAAACCCGACTGACGGCAGGTCCGGAGATCGCCGACCCTCAATAGAGGTCTTTTCTGTTTGACGGAAGCCGTGAAACGCCTTGTCGTCATCCCGGCGCAGGCCGGGATCTCGTGCCGACAAAGGCACCTTCCTCGTAACCAGGCCCCGGCCTTCGCCGGAGCGACGAGCGTTCTCACTCAATCATCCTGAAACAGGCCCCAGGGTGTTCGCTTTTTGGGCCGCCCGCGACAGCAGCGCGCCCAGGTCTCCCTCCGGCACCGCGTTGTCCGAGGCAGCGGATCAGATCACTCGGCTTCGAGCAGGGCGTCGAGATGGTCATGCTCCGAAGACATGCGGCCCGCCGCGATGGCCTCGACTTTCTCGGAAGGCAGGTCGGCAGTGGCAAACGAGTGGCCTGCCAGCGCCTTGTAGCGTTGCAATTCTTCAAACTCGACCGCTGACATGAAGTAACCTGCGGCGCGTCCGTGACTGGTAACGGCGATCGGCTCGCGCTGGGCGATTTCCCGATACTGACCGAAGTTCTTCGCGAGCCCGGTCGATGGAGCCTCACGCATGTTTGCCTCGCTTGAATTTCCGCAACTTGCGGACTTTGCGGAATTATCGAGAGGTAATCGCGCGGACAAGCAGGGGGGGACGCCGTGGCCCGCAGGTCAACCCCGCCGGATCATCTCGCGAAACGCTTCCCCCCACGTGTTGGCGCCGGTTTCCTTAGACGAAAGTCGCGCATGCCCGTCGAAAAATTTTCACCTGACATGGTTCTTCGAGACCTGTGATTGATTGAAGTCAATGTCCATAGCTCAAAAATTGCATTCACTCCGAAAGCGAATTCAAGTTGAGCGCGACCCCTGCGCCGGCTCGCTTCTCGGGAGGGCATGTCATGTACATCCGGACGGGTCCCGCACTCATCGCGAACGCGGAGGCGCAGGCCGCGACGGTCGATAACGCTGGCATGACCGAATTCTTTTTCCAGACAGGGGGGCGCCAGAGCTTCATCGTCAGCGGACTGGAAATTGACCGGTCCGGCCGCATAATCGACCGGGCGGGGCAGGTGCTAGGGGTTGGATATACCGATCCATCCCTACCGAAGATATATTCCCATCCATACGGTCATGGCGCCAGTGATCCGACCATGCAGTTTACTTCCGCCTTGACCGAGGCGAACGGATCGATCCTGCTGTTCTCGCTGAACCAAAGGTCGACTCGCTCCTATGATGAAGAATATAGTTCGCCGTATATCTATGTGACATCCAATCTCAAACATCAGATTTTCACAGCCTATCGTCTCGGTGACATGGCTCCCGGGGAAAACGGGCTTATCTCTTATGCAGACTATGCCTTTACCATCGTGGGAAATTCCGAAGTTGCTCACGACGAGCTCATTTGGGAGGACGAATCGCATATTTTGGATGGCGTGAGCTCGACCGAAATCGTGGATCGGTCGGTACTCACCTTCGACAGCGGCGCGATGCTGGTGTCTTACCGTCTCGACATGAAGGCCGATGGTTCGATCATCACGGAATACTGGCCGGACCCGCCAGTTGAAGGTTCATATCACACCGAGTCCTCCACGATTTCCTACCAGTTCGTCGACATGAATGCGGAGACCACGCCGGCTGCCGTCGTGCTCGATGATACGCCAGTCGGCGTCAGTGTCGTCGTCGATCGACCTGCCGATCAGCTCGGTGTCATCTGGATCGACTCCGCCAGCAGCAGCCTCTTTCGCCTCGCGATGGTGTCGGTCGACGCCACGGGACAGGTGGCGCGCAATTTCAGGACTTATATCGTTGCTTCGGACCTCGAGGGCGCCCCGACGCTCGGCGACATGACCGTGCTCGATGCCGCTGCCGCCGTCGATGGCAGCATCGTCGCCATCATCGAGAACGCCGGCCGTCCCTACCTCGCCTTGTTCGACCGCGGCCTGCATCTGCAGGGTGAAATCTCGGCGATTATAGGTGGACGTTGGGCCGGCTCTTCCGCCGAGCACGTCAGCGAGACTTCGATCGTTCGGCTTCCCGATGGTGGCTTCGTACTGGGGCTATCGCTCGAAACCGATCTGATCGCGGGTGGCGCGGATCATCGTCTCCTCATTCAGCAATACGACTCCGATGGCGTACAGATCGGCCGGTCGGTGAAGGTTTCCGCCGATGGCGCCTGGTTCAACCTCTCAGACATGGGCGATGGCGTCCTCAGTCTTGCCTGGACGGATGGCGGCAATACATATTCCGAGATTCTCGACACACGGCTGGCCGGGATAACGGAGGTGGGCACGGATGGCGTGGATCTCCTGCTCGGCACCGCGTTCGGTGACGTTCTCCAAGGCTATGGGGACGCCGACCTTCTCATCGGGGCCGCTGGGCGTGACCAGTTGTACGGCGGTGCCGGCAACGATGTGTTGATCGGCGGTGACGGCGCCGACCGGCTGGACGGCGGCGAGGGGCGCGACACTGCCCGTTACGATGCCGCTGTCATTGTCGACCTTCTCGATCGCAGCCTGAACGCCGGACAGGCCCGCGGCGATCTCCTGATCTCGATAGAAAAGGTGAGCGGTTCGTCCGAGGCCGACAGTTTCTTCGGCTCCGACACGGTCGATACCCTGGAGGGCAAGGGTGGCGACGACACTCTGGTCGGACGCGGCGGTGACGATATTCTCATCGGCGGCGTCGGAGCCGACCTGTCGCGAGGTGGCGCCGGGGCGGATCAGTTCCGCTTCACGACCCTTTCCGATGGCCGCGATACGATCGCCGATTTCGTCTCCGGCGAAGACAAGATCGCCATCAGCAAGGCTGGCTTCGACATCGGAGCGATCAATCTCGTAACCAACATCCAGCCGAGCCCGTCCGACGCCGCCCCAGTGTTTCTCTTCGAAAGGGACACCGGTCTGCTGTCCTTCGATGCAGACGGCAATGGCGTCGGCAAAGCGGTGGACATTGCCTTTCTGGTCGGCGTCACTCAACTCCACATCGAGGATTTTCTCCTGATCTGATCGGTCATAGGCGCTCGTTGAGCGGGGCTGAGTCCGTCGAAAGCCCTGAGTGGATGGCATCGCCATCCGAAGGTGTTGCGCCAAGGGCCGGCCAGATCGTGCCCGAAAAGCGCTCCCCGCTCCCTGCCGCCGGTTTCCTTAGACGAAAGTCGCGCGTAGCCCGTCGAAAAATTTTCACCCGGACTGCTGGACAATCGCACCCGACCGCATCTAGCCTTGAAACCAAGAGATCGGATGGGCCGACTGGAAAACCAGCGCCATCCAGGAGGGGTGATCTTGGGTGATGGCGTAGGCTCCTGTACTCCCGCGATCGAGGCACGCTCGGTCGTCAAATCCTTCCCGGGCGGGGCGGTCGCCCTCGATCACGTCTCGATCGATATCCGCCCGAATGAATTCTTCACGCTTCTCGGGCCTTCAGGCTGCGGCAAGACCACCTTGCTGCGCCTCATCGCGGGTTTCGAGCAGCCGACCGCGGGCGAGATCTATCTCGACGGCGAGCGGATCGAGCATCTGCCGCCCTTCCGCCGGCCGATCAACACCGTGTTCCAGTCCTATGCCCTGTTCCCGCATATGACCGTGGGCCAGAACATCGCCTTCGGCCTCGAGATGCAGGGCATCCCGAAGGCCGAGATCAAGCGCCGGGTCGGCGAGATGCTGGCCCTCGTGAAGCTCGAGGGCTTCGAGGGGCGGAAGGCCGACCAGATGTCCGGCGGCCAGCAGCAGCGCGTCGCATTGGCCCGCGCCCTCGCCAACAAGCCGAAGGTCCTGCTGCTGGATGAGCCGCTGTCCGCCCTCGATCTCAAGCTGCGCAAGGAAATGCAGTTCGAGCTGAAGCGCCTGCAGACCGAGACCGGCATCACCTTCGTCTTCGTCACCCACGACCAGGAAGAAGCCCTGACCATGTCGGACCGCATCGCGGTCATGTCGGCCGGGCGCGTGCTCCAGGTCGGGGCGCCGCGCGATATCTACGAGAATCCGGAACACCGCTTCGTCGCCGATTTCATCGGCGAGACCGATTTCCTCGACGCCATGGTCGAATTGTCGGACGAGGCCGGGGTGCGCTACCGCCTGTCGTCCGGCGCCTTCATCGATGGCCCGGAGCAGGATTTCAATCCGGGCGCCAGCGTCGCCCTGTCGACCCGGCCGGAGCGGCTGCACCTCGGCGCCGCCGAGGGCGAGGGCCTGGCCGGGGTGATCGAGGCCCTGGTCTATTTCGGCACCGACACGACCTTCCATGTCGCCCTCGACGGCGGCGCGGGCACGATCCGCGTGCGGGAGCAGAATATCGCCGGCAAGCCCTTCGCCTTTTGCAAGGGCGACCGGGTCTCGATCCAGTTGCCCCGGGCCGCCGTCCGCGCCTTTCGCGACTTCAAGGGCTGAGGCGGGGGGGCGAAGATCGTGATCGACTACTTCCGCCGTACCCCCGCCGCCCGCCGCACCGCCCTGGTCTCCCCCGCCGTCGGGGCGATCCTGCTGTTCATGGTGCTGCCGCTCGGGTTGATGCTGATCTATTCGTTCCTGCAGCGCGCGACCTATGGCGGCGTGATCTGGACCCTGTCGTTCCAGAGCTATATCCAGTTCCTGTTCGAGCATGATCTCGACGACAGCCTGATCTTCAATTCCGCCTATCTGCAGATCTATGCCCGCTCCTTCATCCTGGCGGGCATCACCACCGTGCTCTGCGTCATCATCGGCTTTCCGACCGCGCTCTATCTCGTGCAGCAATCGGAGAAGCGGCGGAACATCCTGATGTTCCTGGTGACGATCCCGTTCTGGACCAACCTCCTCGTCCGCACCTATGCCTGGATATTGCTGCTGCGCCGGGAAGGGCTGGTCGACTATGGCCTGCAGGCGGCGGGCATAACCGACGCGCCACTGGGCCTTCTCTATACCGATGTCGCCAATCTCATCGGCCTCGTCTATTCCTTCCTGCCCTTCATGGTGCTGCCGATCTATTCCAGCCTCGAGAAGCTGGATTTCCGCCTGGTCGAGGCGGCCTACGACCTCGGCGCCAACCGGATCACCGCGCTGCGCCGCATCGTCATTCCCCTCGCCATGCCCGGGATCGCGGCGGGCTGCATCCTCGTCCTCGTGCCTTGTCTTGGCGCCTATGTCACGCCCGAGCTGCTCGGCGGCGGCAAGGCGCTGATGATCGGCAACCTGATTCAGCAGCAGTTCGGCGCCTCGCAGAATTGGCCCTTCGGTGCCGCCCTGTCCTTCGCCCTGCTGGCGATCGTGCTCGTCGCCCTCATCGCCTATTCGCTGCGCTTCGGCCGCGGCGCCCTGACGGAGGGCCGCTGATGTCCGACAACCCCTTGCGCCGCTTTCCCGGCACCGGCACCGCCGCGCTCGCCTTCTTCGTCTTCCTCTATGCCCCGGTCATCGTTCTCATCGCCCTGTCGTTCAATTCCGGGCGGGCCTCGACGTTATGGGAAGGCTTCACCTTCCGTTGGTATGCCGTCGTCCTCGACAATCCGGACATCCTGCGCGCGGCCAAGAATTCGCTGATCGTCGGCTCGATTTCGACCGTCCTGTCGACAATGCTGGCGACGATCGCGGCGATCGGCCTCGACCGGGCGCGCTTTCGCGGCATGAACGCGGTCAATTCGGTGATCGCCCTGCCGCTGGTGGTGCCGGAAATCGTCACCGCCGTCGCGACCCTGATCTTCTTCCTCTCGATCGGGCTGAAGCTCGGCCTCGGCACGGTCATCCTTGCTCATGTCGTGTTCTGCATTCCCTTCGCCTATCTGCCGATCAAGGCCCGGCTCGAAGGAATGCCCGTCGCCTATCGCGAGGCGGCGGCCGATCTCTATGCCAACGAATGGCAGACCTTCCGGCGGGTGACCCTGCCGCTGCTGTGGCCCGGGGTGATCGCCGGGGCCATGCTGGCCTTCATCACCAGCCTCGACGATTTCGTCATCACCTATTTCGTCGCGGGGCCGGGGGCGTCGACCCTGCCCATCTACATCTTCGCCAGCCTGCGCATGGGCGTGACGCCCGAGGTCAATGCGATCTCCTCGCTCATGCTCGTCGTCTCCATCCTGTTCGTGTCCGTTTCGGCCTGGATCGGCCGCCGGTCGAAGTGACCGGCTTTTCCCAAACCTGAGGAGGCTCACATGTCGCTCAATCTGTTGAAGGGTGTCGCCGGGGCGGCGCTCACCGCCGTCGCCGTGCTGGCCATGCCGCTCGCGGCACAGGCCCGCGAACTGGTGCTCTACAACTGGTCGGATTACACGCCGCCCGAGCTGCTGAAGCGCTTCACCGCCGAAACCGGCATCAACATCACCCTCGACCTTTACGATTCGAACGAGTCCATGCTGGCCAAGCTGAAGGCCGGCGGTTCGGGCTATGACGTCGTCGTGCCGTCCGACTACATGATCAAGATCATGGCCGACGAGGGCATGTTGATCGATATCGGCGTGCACGACATGCCGAACTTCAAGAATGTCGAAGGCCCGCTGAAATCGCCCTATTTCGATCCGGAGCGGAAATACACCGCGCCCTACATGTATGGCACCACCTCCTTCTCCTATGACACCGGCGCCATCAAGGGCCTCGAGGCGAGCTGGAAGGAATTCTTCGAGCCGCGCGAGGAGTTGCGCGGCAAGATCGCCGTCCTCAATGACCAGGTCGAGGTCATCAACAATGCCTCGCGCTACCTCGGCCTGCCGCTGTGCAACGAGAACCCGGCCGACATGAAGAAGGTGCAGGAGCTGCTCCTGAAGCAGAAGCCCTTCGTCGCCCTCTACAATTCGGACGGCACCCACGAGCGCCTGGCGGCCAAGGAGGTCGTCATGCACATGCAGTGGAACGGCGCCGCCCACCGCGCCAGGATGGCCCTGCCCTCGGTCGAATATGTCTATGCCAAGGAAGGCATCAGCCTCTGGGCCGACAATTTCGCCGTGCCCGTGGGCGCCAAGAACATCGAGGAAGCCAAGGTCTTCATCAACTGGATGATGGATCCGAAGAATATCGCCGAAGCCTCGAACTTCACCGGTTACATGGGCGCCATTCCCGCCGCAGCGCCCTATCTCGACGACGCGATGAAGGCCGACCCGGCCGTGGTGCCGCCCGAAGGCATGGACAAGCTGTTCGTCATGGCCCCGCCCTGCGGCGTGAAGGCCAAGGAGCTGATGGACAAGGTCTGGACCAACGTCCGCAAGTAAGTCGGCGGCTCCCTATGGCCCCCTCTCCGCCCGCTCGCGGGGGGAGAGGGCGGGGGGGGAGGTGGGTCTGGCCGGGTGATTGCCGGGTGTGGGTTTGTGACCATATGGATATCGGCGCCGCCCACCTCACCCCGGCCCTCTCCCCCCTGAAGGGCGGAGAGGGAGATGAGACGGGAAATGTCTGAAACACTGACCATCGCCCTCTGGGCGACCAATCTCGAACCCGCTCTGTCGTCGATGGACGCCTGGGCGGCCGGGGTCGAGGCGATGCTGGCGCGGGCGGCGGCTGACGGCGCCGCGCTGCTGGTGATGCCGGAATATGCCTCGGCGCAATGGCTGGCTTTCGCGCCCGCGCTGCCGCCCACGGGGGAAATTCCCTGGCTGGCCGCGCAGGAGACGGCGGCGCTCGACCTCCTTCGCCCGCTCGTCGCGCGTCATGGCGTCGCCCTGCTCGCCGGGACGATCCCGCATGATGACGGCGCCGGGCGTTACACCAACCGGGCCCATGTGCTGTTTCCCGACGGCAGCCACCTCGTCCAGGACAAGATGGCCCTGACCCCGGGGGAGCGCGACCCGGCGGCCTGGTGCCTCGGCGCCGGCGCCACCCTGAAGGTGATGGAGATCGCGGGCTGGCGTTTCGCCGTCGTCATCTGCCTCGACATCGAATTGCCGGCGCTGTCGGTCGTTCTCGCCGGGCTCGATCTCGATTTTATCGTCGTGCCGTCGATGACGCGGCTCGCCTCCGGCAATGCAAGGGTCTTCGGCTGCGCCAAGGCGCGGGCGGTCGAATTGATGACTGTCGTTGCCGCCATCGGCGCCATCGGCAACCGCCCCCTGTCGGGGGAGGCGCATCCCAACACCTCGGGCGCCGCCGTCTATTACCCTTGCGAGGAAGCCCTCGGCTTCACCGGGCTCGGCCCCGCGACCGCCATCGCCGAAAAGGCGGCGGGGGCGGGCCCCTATCTGCTCTGCCGCGACCTGCCGCTCGGGCTCGTCCGAGCCCTGCGCCATCAGGGCGCGGAAGTCTGGCCCGGCGCCTGGAGCGCGGGCCATCTCGTCATCGAGGACCTGTGATGAAGACGATTTTCAACGCCGACCACAAGCTGCACGACGCCGCCTTCGAGCTGATCGGCGGCAAGATGATGCCCGCCTTCGAATGCCCGCGCCGGGCCGAGATCGTGCTGGAAAAAGTGACCGAAGCGAAGCTGGGCCCGGTGATCGCCCCCACGGCGACGGGCATTTCCGCCGCGGCCAAGGTGCATGATCCCAAGTTCGTCGCCTTCCTCGAAAAGGCCTGGGGCCTGTGGTCGGAAGAACATGGCGACAGCGATGCCCTGCCCATGACCTGGCCCGCCCGTTCGCTGCGCCAGATCGAGCCGGATTCCATCGACGGCAAGCTGGGCTTCTATTCCTTCGACGCGGGCTGCGGCCTGACGAAAACCTCGTTCCAGGCCATCGCCGCCGGGGTCGAGACGTCACTGACCGGCGTCGACCTGATCCTCGCGGGCGAGATGTCGGCCTTCGCCCTCAGCCGGCCGCCGGGCCATCACGCGACCTCGGACCAGATGGGCGGCTATTGCTATCTGAACAATGCGGCGATTGCAGCCCAGGTCCTGGCCGAGGCCGGGCGCCGGGTCGCCATCCTCGATGTCGACTATCATCACGGCAATGGCACGCAGGCGATCTTCTACGAACGGGGCGACATCTATTTCGCCTCGATCCACGGCCATCCGACTCAGGAATATCCCTACTTCCTCGGCTATGCCGACGAGACCGGGGCGGGCGCGGGCGAGGGGGCGAATCTCAATCTGCCGCTTTACTGGGGCTCGGCCTGGGACGCCTATGGTGCCGCGCTGGACAAGGCCTGCGAGGGCATCAGGGCTTTCGGCGCCGATACTTTGGTGGTCTCCCTCGGCCTCGATACCTTCGAGGAAGATCCGATCTCCAAATTCAAGCTGAAGTCCGAGGATTACCTGCGCATGGGCGAGAGGATCCGCAAACTCGGCCTGCAGACCCTCTTCGTCTTCGAGGGCGGCTATGCGGTCGAGGCGCTGGGTATCAATACCGCCAATGTCCTGATCGGCTTCGAGAGCTGAGACGTCATGCCCCCGCCGCCGGCCCCTGGTGGATCGGCAGGCGGGCGGCCTCTTCCATGTCCGCCCGCAGCCGCGCCCGCAGCCAGTCGCCGAAGCGGCGCACCGCGGGCGAGGGGCGTTTGCGCGGCGGCGCGACCAGCCAATAGCCGTGATCCTGCATGGCGGCCCGGGTGAGGCGGATCAGCCGGCCCGCCGCCCGGTCGTCGAAATCGAGCACGGAATCGCCGAGCGCGATGCCCTGGCCGAGGGCCGCCGCCTCGATCGCCAGATGGGTGTCGTGCAGCATCAGGCCGGACGGCGCGGCGGCCGTGACCTCGCCGCCGGTGAAACGGCCCCAGCGTGCCCAAAGCTCGCCGTCCTCATGCAGCAGGGTGAAGGGGCGCAAGGATTCCAGGCCGGGCTCCGCCGGCAATCGCGCGGCGATGGCGGGGCAGGCGACCGGATAGACTTCGACCACGGTCAGCAGTTCGGCCTCGACGCCGGGCCAGCCGCCCCTTCCATAGCGGATGCCGAGGTCGATGCCTTCCGCCTTCAGGTCGGCGAGACGGTCGCTCGGCGCCAGCACCAGCTCGACCTCGGGCGCGAGGGCGCGGAAGTCGGCCAGCCGGCGCAGCAGCCAGCGCTGGGCGAAGACCGGCTCCACCGTCACCATCACCCGCTGGGTGAGGGCGGCCGCCGGCCGCTCCAATTCGAAGGCGGCCGTCATGGCTTCGAACGCCGGGGCGAGGGCGGCGCCCAGCCGCTGGCCGGCGGCGGTCAGGGCGATACCCCGGGGTTTTCGCTCGAACAGGGCAAGGCCCAGCCAGATTTCCAGATCGCGGACATGGCGGCTGATCGCGGCCGGGGCGACGTTCAGCTCCTCGCCCGCGCGGGCGAAGGACTGGTGCCGGAACGCCGCCTCGAAGGCGCGCGCGGCATTGAGGGGCGGCAGGCTGCGGCTCATGGTCAAGGCTAACTTTTTGTTGGGCATGGCGCAACGGGACGGCGTTTGAGCGAGGACGCCCCCGGGCCGATGCTGTGCCCGGACCACAGGAGATCCCGCCATGTTCACCTTCATCTACGAAGCCTTCGCCCTGTTCCTCTCCGCCCTTCTGTCGGGGCCATCCCGGCCGGGCGGCGGCCGCGACTATTGACCGGGGCTTGCCATACGTCGTTTTAATCGCTGGAATAGCGTTGGTGGGGTCTCTCCGATCCCGCCCCCGAAGGGACAGTGATTTGGCACGCGAGAGCACCCAGCGCCACAAGGCCGACAACAGGACGTCCGAGACAGCGGAGCAATTGCTCCTCGCCGCCGCCGCCCTGATGACCGAACGCAACACGATCGATGTGCCGGTCGCCGATGTCGCGTCCCGCGCCGGGCTGAACGCGGCTTTGGTGAATTACTATTTCCGCACTAAGACCGGGCTGCATATCGCCCTCGTCCGGCGCGACGCCGCACAGTCGGTCGCCGAAATGCAGCGCCTGCTGGCGACCGATCTGCCGCCGGCCGAGAAAATGCGCCGTCACCTGACCGGCATCATCCGCACCTTCTATCGCTGCCCCTATCTCTACCGGCTGATGCGGGCGCTGATGCGCGATGCCGATTCCAAGGCGGCGCGGGAGCTGAGCGAATTCTTCAGCCGCCCGGTGGTCGAGACCCAGAAGGCGATCATCGCCGAAGGGGTGGCCACGGGCGCCTTCCGGCCGATCGACCCGATGATGTTCCACCTCTGCGCCATCGGCGCCTGCGACCATCTCTTCGCCGAGTCGAGCACGCTGCGCTATACGTTCGGCGTGACCGAGATCGACCAGGACCTGTGCAACCGCTATGCCGAGACGGCGGTCGATCTCCTGATGAACGGTTTCCTGGCGAAAACCGCCTGAGGGGTCAGACCAGCTTGCGTTCCGTCATGAACAGGCGGAGGGCAAAGCCGAGGAAGATCACCCCGGACAAGGCCTCGACCCCGGCGCGGAACCAGCGGTTGGCGGCGATGCGGTTGGCCGCGCGGGCGGCGAAGGCGGCGATGACGAGCAGATAGAGCCCGCCGATGATCGCCACCATCTGCCCCATGATGAACATCTGCAGCGCGACATGGCCGAGCTGCGGCGCGACGAACTGGGGCAGGAAGGCGAGATAGAACAGGATCACCTTGGCGTTCAGCAGGTTGGTGACCAGCGCCTGGGTGAAGATGCGCCGGGCGTCGAGCCCGGCATCCTGACGCACCGCGCCGGCGGCGCCGTGATGCTTCCAGTGGTGGCGGGCGGCGATCAGCGCCTTGACGCCGAGAAAGGCGAGATAGGCGGCACCTGCCGTCTTCAGGCCCTGGAACAGCGCGGGCGAGGCGGCGACCACCGCCGAAATCCCGGCGGCGGCCAGGGTCGAATGGGTGAAATTGCCCAGCGTGATGCCGGCGATGGCGGTCCAGCCGGCACGTTTGCCGTCGAACAGGCTGCGCCCCAGCACCAGAAGGAAGTCCGGTCCCGGTATCAAGATCAGGATGACGACGGCGACGAGATAGAGCTGGAACAGATGCGGATCGATCGGCAGGTCCATATCGTCACCGGAAGGGTCAGAGCGCGGGCTTCGGCAATCCTGCCTGGGCGCAGGCCGCCGTCAAGCAATTGGCCAGCAGGCAGGCGATGGTCATGGGGCCGACGCCGCCGGGCACCGGCGTGATATGGCCCGCGACCTCGGCCGCCGAGGCATAGTCGACATCGCCGACGAGGCGGGTGCCGCTGCCGTCCGCTTTGGGCACGCGATTGATGCCGACGTCGATCACCGTCGCGCCCGGCTTCACCCAGTCACCCTTCACGAGTTGAGGGATGCCGACGGCGGCGACCAAAATATCGGCGCCGCGGGCGAGGGCGGGCAGGTCGCGCGTCTTGGAATGGGCGATGGTGACCGTGCAGCTTTCCTTCAGGAGAAGATGCGCCATCGGCTTGCCAACGATGTTGGAGCGGCCGATGACGACCGCGTTGAGCCCGGCCAGATTGCCGCCCAGCCGGTCCTTGATCAGCATCAGGCAGCCCAGCGGGGTGCAGGGCACTAGCCCCTCGGCGCCGACCGCCAGCTTGCCGGCGTTGACGACATGGAAGCCGTCGACATCCTTGGCCGGGTCGATCAGGTCGATCACCTTGGCCGCGTCCATGTGTTTCGGCAGGGGTAGCTGGACAAGGATGCCGTTCACGGCGGGATCGGCGTTCAGCGCCGCCACCCGCTCCAGCAATTCCTGTTCGGTGGCATCGGCGGACAGCTTGAATTCGAAGGAATTCATGCCGGCGGCCTTGGTCTGCTCGCCCTTGTTGCGGACATAGACCTGGCTGGCCGGATCCTCGCCGACGAGAACGACGGCGAGACCGGGGGTGATGCCATGTTCCGCCTTCAGACGGGCGACCTCGCCGGCGACACGGGTCCGCAGTCCGGCGGCGAATGCCTTGCCATCGATTACCTGTGCGGTCATGGAAATCCCCGTCGGTCTGGCGGCGCCCGGCCGCGTTCAGCGCTTCACAGGCGCGGGGTTAAGCCATTTGTGAAGGCGCTGCAACAGCGTCTCGGTCGACCCTGCTATGACGAGAAGTTTTTGCCGCGAGCTGTGGCCGGAGCGGATCGAAACCGCGGATTTCGGCACGTCCAGCGCATCGGCGATGAAGCGGATCAGGGCTTCGTTGGCGGCGCCGTCGACCGGCGGTGCATTGAGCCGGATGGCCACCGCCGCGCGTCCGTCCGCCCCGGTGACGATCCCCTCGAGACTGTTGCGCGAGGCCCGGGGCGAGAGCTTCACCGCGAGGCGAACCGCGTCGCCGCCCGCCTCCGCCGTGAAGGGCAGGGCGGTCATCACATGCCCAGCAGCACTTCGGGAATGAAGCGGCGCAGGAAGAAGATGACGATCAGCAGGATGACCGGCGAGAAATCCATGCCGCCGGCCGAAGGCACCACACGCCGAATCGGCCGCAGCAAGGGCTCGGTCACCACATGCAGCCCCTGGCCGATGGAGCGTACCGCCGGACTGTAGGGATTGATCACGTTGAACGCGATCAGCCACGACATCACCGCCGTGCCGATCAGCACCCAGGTGTAGAGGGAGAGAATCAGATCAATGGTCTGAACAAGGGCAATCATCGCGTCCATCCGCTGGCCAACCCCTGCCGATGTAGGGCTTCAAAAGCCATCGCGCAACCCGCTTGACAGACGATATTGCCTTGAGCATTATCCGCGCCTCGCAAGCGGCGGGTGAGGGGCTGTAGCTCAGATGGGAGAGCGCCTCGTTCGCAATGAGGAGGCCAGCGGTTCGATTCCGCTCAGCTCCACCAACCGTCACCCCGCTGCGAGATTTCAAGACATCACGAGTACCGGGTCCGGAAACAGCCGCCATCGCGCCGCTCCCGGTGCCGAACCATCACATCCTCATGACCGTGGATAAGCCGATCGCCGGGTGATTGACGGCAGCTTTTCGTCGCCCCGGCGCAGGCCGGGGCCTTGGGACGAGAAGGGCGACTCGCCGGCTCGTCATGCCGGCTTTCGCCGGCATGACGCGTTGGGGGCCGCTACCCGTCCCGCCCTACAGATCGAGAACCAGCGTGTCCTTGCCGGTGCCGCGCGAGACGCAGGGGATCATGTGGCGGCCGCTGGCGCGTTCCTCGTCGGTCAGCACCGAATCGCGGTGCTCGATCGTGCCGGACAGCACCTTGCAGCGGCAGGTGCCGCAGATGCCGCGCCGGCACAGGGTGTCGACCGGCAGCCGCGCCGTCTCGAGTGCGTCGGTGAGCGGGGTGCCGGCCGCGACCTCGATCCGGCGGCCGCTGCGCGCCAGCTCGACCGTGAAGGCATCGCCGGGTGACAGGGGCACGGGGGCGAAATTCTCGGTCGAGATCGCGTCTTCGGGCCAGCCGAGGCCGGCGGCCACCTGCGCCACCCGGGCCATGAAGCCGGAAGGGCCGCAGAGGTGGATCCGGTCGCACGCCTGCCAGGGGCCGATCGCCGCCGCGATCTCCTGATCGGCGAAGCCCTTGCCCTCGTCGTAATGCGGCTGGATGCGGGCGGCGAAGGCGAAGCGCGCCAGGCTGGTGCCGAAGGGCGCGCCGGCCTCGTCCCTTGCGAAGAGATGCAGGGTGAAATCGCGCTCGCCCAAGGCATGGGCCATGGAGATCAGCGGCGTCATGCCGATGCCGCCGGCGATCAGGACATGGCGTCCGCCATCATCCCGCAGGGGGAAATGGCTGCGCGGGCGGCCGACCTCGACGATGGCGCCGGGCACCAGCTGCTCGTGCACGGCGATGGAGCCACCACGCCCCAGGGCATCCCGCTTCACCCCGATCTGCCAGATCCCGGCCTGCCCGGGCACGCCGATCAGCGAATATTGCCGGACGAGATGGGGCGCGAGGCGCAGATCGACATGGGCGCCGGCCTCGAAGGCGGGCAGGGCGCCATCGCTGGCGGTGGTCAGGGTGAACAGGCTGATGCCCGCGGCGATCTCCTCGACCGCGGTCACCCGGGCGAGGCGCCAGGGACGTTCCGCTTCCGGCAGCTCCAGGGGCTTGCCGTCGATCACGCCCCGGAACAGCACCCCGCGCGGGGCCAGCAGACGTTCCGCCGCGCGCCAGCCGGCTTCGAGCCGGTAGAAGGGCAGTTGCGGATAGAGGTGATGGATGAGATGCGCGCTCTGCCCCAGCATGAAGGACAGCACCAGCGGATTGCGCTCGATCATCACCGTCGCGTGAATGGGATGCGCCCGCTGCTCGATCCCCGGCGGGTGCTGGATATGGGCGAAGAGATAGGCGGTCAACCCAAGCCCGAGGCGCTGGGGCAGCAGCCAGACCAGCAGCCATTCCTGGGCGTAGGGCGAGGCGATCCAGGCGACATGCCAGGTCACGAACAGCGAGAAGCCCAGCAGGAAACGGGTGTTCTGCAAGGCGGTCCAGCGGTTGAAACGCTTCATGTACCAGAGGAACCAGATGACATCGATGAAGAACAGGGCGGGCAGGATCTTCAGGACCGGCCCGACCAGGATGTCGTCCGGGTCCTCGCCATGCTCGCCGGTGTTCTTGTGGTGCTCGAGATGCAGGTGGCGATAGACCGCGACCTCGAGCCCCGGCAGCAGGAACTGGCCGCCCAGCGTGCCGATGATGTCGTTGACGAGGGGGCTGCGCGAAATCGCCCGGTGTGTGCCGTCGTGCAGCACGGTGAAGGAGGCATAGACCAGCACCGAGCTGATCGCGATGGCGATCGCGGGGTGCAGCACGCCGGCCAGCATGGCCCAGCCGGACAGGCCGAAACCCGCGACGCAGGCGGTCAGCAGGGCCAGGGTCGGGACCGGGAACAGAGGCAGGACGTGAAGCTCCCGCAGGGTTGGGGTACTGCGGGCCTGGCCGGCCAGGCTCCAGTCCGCTGATGCTTGCGCTTGCATGTCTCTCCTCCGCGTTTTCGGGGAGCCTGACGACATCGGCACCCGCCTCCTACCCCCCTATTCGAGGTGCTGGACGCCGCCGCCCCGGATGGCTGTTCTAACCCCCAGAAAACAAGACAAAACCAGGGAGAAACGGCGCCATGGAATTCGATTATGTCATCGTCGGCGGGGGCTCGGCCGGCTGCGTCCTGGCCAACCGCCTGACCGAGGACGGCCGCAGCACGGTCTGCCTGATCGAGGCGGGCACGGGGAAATCGTCGCCGCTGGTGCGCTGGCCCGGCATGTTCGGCATGAACATGCTGACCCATCGCTACAACTGGGCCTTCAATTCCGTGCCCAATCCGGCAACCGGCGGGCGCCGCCATTTCCTGCCGCGCGGCAAGGGCCTGGGCGGCTCCTCGGCGATCAACGCCATGGTCTATATCCGGGGTGATGCCTCTGATTACGATACTTGGGCGCAGAGCGGCAATCGGGGCTGGGCCTACCAGGACGTCCTGCCCTATTTCCGCCGGGCCGAGGACAATGCCCGGGGCGCCGACGATTACCACGGCGAAGGCGGCCCCCTGCATGTCTCGGACACCCATCACGGCTATGTCCCCAACCTGAAATTCATCGAGGCGGCGGAACAGGCGGGCTTCCCGCGCAACGCCGATTTCAACGGCGCGCGGTTCGAGGGCGTCGGCCTCTATCAGTTCACGATCAAGGACGGGCGGCGCTGGGGCGTGCGCCAGGCCTATCTCGAACCGGTGCGCGCGCGCCCGAACCTGACCGTGCTGACCGATGCAAGGGTGCTGAAACTGGTGATGGACGGGCGCCGCGCGACCGGCGTATCCATCGACCGGAAAGGCAAGCGCGAGACGATCAAGGCCGGGCGCGAGGTGATCATGGCCGCCGGCAGCTTCGGCACGCCGCAGGTTCTCCTCCTCTCGGGCATCGGCCCGGCGGCGGAACTCCGCGCCAAGGGCATCGGCGTCGTCCACGACCTGCCGGGGGTGGGGCGCAACCTGCAGGAACATCCGGATGTAGCCGCCGTCTATTCCTCGAAGCAGCGCGACGGTTTCGTCATGAATGGCGCCGGCCTGATGAAGATGGCGGGCGCCGGCCTATCCTACATGATGGGGCGGCGCGACAACATGCTGGGCCGCTCCGTCACCCAGGCCGGTGGTTTCATCAAGTCGGATCCGAGCGTCGACGTGCCCGACCTCCAGCTGCATTTCGTGCCCCTCGTCTTCATCGACCATGGCCGCGACACCAAGGCCATGGGCCAGCACGGATTGTCGCTGCACGCCTGTTTCCTGCGGCCCTACAGCCGGGGCAGCGTGACCCTGGCGACGGCCGATCCCTTCGACGATCCGGCGATCGATATCGGCCTTCTGTCCGACGAGCGCGACGTCGATCGCCTGATCAAGGGCGTGAAGCAGTGCCGCCGCATCCTGCGGCAGCAGGCCTTCGCCGCGCATCTCGACCGGGAGCTGATCCCGGGGGTGGAGGTTCGCAGCGATGCCGAACTGGGCGCGGCGGTGCGCCAGCATTGCGAGCACGTCTATCACCCGGTGGGCACGGCGAAGATGGGCAGCGATCCGATGGCCGTCGTCGGCGACGACCTCAAGGTCCACGGCATCGCGGGGCTTCGCGTCGTCGATGCCTCGATCATGCCGACGCTGGTCTCGGGCAATACCAACGCCCCGACCATCATGATCGCGGAAAAGGCCGCCGACCTCATCCTCGGCCGCATCGCCCTGCCGCGGGAAGAGACTCGCAACGTCGCCTGAGGGCCACGCCCGCGCGGGCATGAAAAAGGGGCGGGTCGCCGTGGCGGCCCGCCCCTTCGCGTTTCCGATCAGTGCTGGGCGACGGGCAGATGCACGGTCATCCCCGCGAGGCAGGGCGAGACCTTGATCTGGCAGGCGAGACGCGAGCCCTCGGTCGGATTGGGCGCGAATTCGAGCAGCGAGTTTTCCATGTCGCTCTTCGCCGGCAGGCGCTCCAGCCATTCCGGATCGATGTGGATATGGCAGGTGGCGCAGGCGCAGGCGCCGCCGCAGTCGGCGTCGATGCCGGGGACCATGTTGGCGACGGCGCCTTCCATGATGCTGTGGCCGTCGGCGATCTCGACTTCGTGACGGGTGCCATTGTGTTCGATGAAGGTGATCTTGCTCATGATGTCTCGCTCTTTCAGGCGCGGATACGGACGGGCATGGATTCGTAGCCCTTGACGAAGCAGGAATAGACGCGTTTCGGCTCGTCCATCACTTCGATCGGACGGTCGGGCCAGCGCTTCAGGATTTCTTCCCAGACGATGCGCAGCTGCATTTCGCCGAGGCGGTTGCCGACGCAGCGGTGGATGCCGAAGCCGAAGGACAGGTGCTGGCGCGGGCGGGCGCGGTCGATGATGAAGTCATTCGGCCGCTCGATCGCGTCTTCGTCGCGATTGCCCGAGACGTACCACATGACGACCTTCTCGCCGGCGCGGATCGTCTTGCCGCCCAGCACCGTGTCGACCTTCGCCGTGCGGCGCATATGGGCGAGCGGGGTCTGCCAGCGAATGATCTCCGGCACCATGCTGCTGATCAGGGCCGGGTTCTCGCGCAGCTTGCGGTACTGGTCGGGGAACTGGTTCAGGGCCAGCAGGCCGCCGGTGATGGAATTCCGGGTGGTGTCATTGCCACCGACGATCAGCAGCAGCAGGTTGCCGAGGAATTCCTCCGGCGACATGTGACGCATGGCGTCGGAATGGGCCATCATCGAGATCAGATCATTGCCCGGCTCGGCATTCACCCGCTCGTTCCACAGGCGGGTGAAATAGGCGCCGCATTCCATCACTTCGGCCATCTTCTGCTCGTGGCTGTCGATGATGCCCGAGCCGGGCGTCGCGGTCGCGACATCCGACCAGCGGGTCAGCTTGCGGCGGTCTTCCCAGGGGAAATCGAACAGGGTCGCCAGCATCTGGGTGGTCAGCTCGATCGAGACCCGCTCGACCCAGTTGAAGGTCTCGTTCACCGGCAGGCCGTCGAGAATCGTGCCCACCCGGCTGCGGATGGTCGATTCGAGCTTGGCCAGATTCTCGGGCGAGACGATGGGGCTGACGGTCTTGCGCTGCTCGTCGTGCTTGGGCGGGTCCATGGCGATGAACATGGGCAGGCCCAGCTTGGCGTTACCATCCTCTATGGTGATGCCGCCACGCTCCGTGTCCGACGAGAAGATGTCGTGGCTCGTCTCCACCTGCATGATGTCCTTGTATTTGGTCACCGACCAATAGGGACCGAACATGCCGTTGGCGCACCAATGCACCGGGTCTTCCTTGCGCAGGCGCTCGAAGAAGGGCCAGAAACTATAGTCCCGGAAGCGCGCGGGATCGCTGACGTCGATGTCGGCAAGCGGCATCGCGTAAGCATCGGTCACGCTGTCCAGTTTCAAGGCGGCTTCGCTCATTTCAGCACTCCCTGTTACCCGCGAGCGGGCTGTGGACCTTTATTGTCTTGGCGGAAGTTCCGCTGTCGCATCGGGTCCCCGGTGATGCGCGGACCTGATCGATCCTCACTTTCGGGCAAGGCCGGGCCGGCGGCCCCCCCCTCGATCGAGGGGAAATCGGCGGTGGCCCCTGGCTCGGATCAGTTTCATTCCAAATCGGGACGAATCTCGCACCGCCCACCCCATACGGGTGGGGGGCAGGCCCCCCTGATCCGTCGCACCCTCTGGCAACGGCAAGACATCGCACCAAGCGATGCCGCCTAACGACGAGGCGCCGGAGCAACCGGACGCACAGGGAGGAAGAGATGACGCGAACACTCGCGTTGGGGGTCTATTCGCGGGCCCGCCATCACATCACGCCAAGGGCCGCCAGCCCGATGTTCCACCGCTAGTCAGGGGGCTCGTGGGCCAGTGCAAAATTTCAGCTATCGCCTATCGCACGCGATCATGACCAATCGGGGTTTCTCGATCCTGATCATCGCGCTCGTCACCGCCTTCTTCGGCTGGGGCTGCCGCAACGTCGAATTGAAGACGATCTTCTCCGACCTCCTGCCGGCGGATCACCCCTTCGTCGAGACCTTCAAGGATCACCCGAACTTCGGCAATCCGCTGACCATCACCATCATGGTCAAGCGGACCGACGGTGATATCTACAATATCGAGACCCTGCAGAAGATCTGGAACCTGACCCGTGAAGTCGACCTGGCGCCCGCCGTCGACCATGATCAGGTGATCTCGATCTCGACCGAGAAGGTGCGCTACGCCGAGGCGGTGCCCGGCGGCATCGATACCCAGCCGGTCATGGGCGATACCATCCCCTCGACCCAGGCCGATATCGACGAATTTCGTCGCCGCGTCGACATGGCGCCGCTGGCCCGCCGCTTCTATATCTCGGAAGACGGCACCGCGACCCTGATCACCGCGACCTTCATCGAGCGACTGCTCGATTATGGCGCGACCTTCGAATACATGCAGAAGATCGTCGAGGAAGCGCGCGACGATCGCCACGAAGTCCACATGGCGGGTATGCCGGCGCTCACCGGCTGGGTCTACCGCTACCAGCAGCAGATGCTGGGCATTTTCGCCATCACCGGCTTTGCCCTGCTGTTCTGCCTCATCCTCTACATGCGCAATTTCGCCGGCGTCATCACGCCGATTACCACGTCGATCATCGCGGCGATCTGGGGCTTTGGCTTCGTCGGCTGGCTGGGGCTCGCGATCGAGCCGCTGATCATGGTCGTGCCGTTGCTGCTGGTCGCGCGATCGTTCAGTCACAGCGTCCAGTTCACCGAACGCTATTACGAGATCTATCTTCACGTCGGCGACAAGCGGAAGGCCGCTGAAATCGCGCTGTCGGTGATGATGGCGCCGTCCATGCTGGGCATCTTCACCGATGCCGCCGGCCTTTTGCTCATCGCCCTCGCGCCCATTCCGGCGATGGAACGTTTCGCCGTGTTCTGCGGCTGGTGGGCCTCCATGCTGGTGCCGGCCAACGTCTTCCTGTCGCCGCTCATCCTCTCCTTCCTGCCGGCGCCGAAGAACGTGCGCAAGATCACGGGCATGGACGGCGATCACGGCTTCCACGCGGCGCTGAAGCGCTTCCTGGGGCGTGTCGCCACCATTACCTACGGTCGTGCCGCCCGGGTAACCACGGTGGTCTTCCTGATCATCACCGGTGTCTCGGTATATGAATTCCTGCAGATGCAGGTCGGCAATCCGGTCGAGGGCAGCAACATCCTGTGGGAAGACGGCGAGTTCAACACGGCGGTCGCGGCGATCAATCGCAACTTCCCCGGCGTGAACACGCTGGAGATCGTGCTCGAGGCCAAGAACCCGATCAATCCGAACCGGGTCGCCCGCCAGGCCGAGACCATCGCGACCATGGCCCAGATCCAGTACGCGATCGAACATATGGACCACCCGCCCGAGGCGACCCTGTCCTTCGCCGATTACCTGCCGGAAGCCAACCGCCTGTTCGCTGGCGGCAATCCGAAGTGGGCGCCGCTCGATCCGACCGATGCGGCGACGGGCGCCGCGGTAGGCGCGGTGATGTTTGGCACCAGCCCCAAGGCCTTCCTGCATGTCGCCGACTTCGAGCAGCAGAACGCCACGGTCTCGCTCTGGTACAAGGACAACAAGCAGGAGACGGTCGATCTCGCCCTGGCCCAGGCCCGCAAGGCGGTTGAACTCGTCGGCGTCGACCATCCCGAGTTCACGGTCCGTCTCGCCACCGGCACCATCGCCCTGCAGCAATCGATCAACGACACGGTCGCCCAGTACGAATATGTCATCCTCGGCGCCCTCAACGTCATCATCCTGGTCGGCTGCGCCATCGCCTATCGCTCCATCATGGCGGGCTTCTTCCTGCTGATCCCGGTCAACCTCGCCAATCTCTATCTCGGCGCGGTGATGGTCGAACTCGGCATCGGCCTCGACGTCAACACCCTGCCTATCGCTTCGATCGGCATCGGCGTCGGCATCGACTACGGCATCTACCTGCTCTCGCGCATCTGCGAGGAATATCAGGCGACCAAGCGTTACGACACGGCGATCCGGGCCGCGATCATGACCACCGGCAAGGCCATCCTGTTCACCGCTTCCATCGTCGCGGTCGGCATCCTGCCCTGGTATTTCCTGTCGGACCTGAAGTTCCTCGCCGACATGGGCCTGCTGCTCGTCATGGTCATGACCATCAACATGGTCCTCGCCATCGTCGTGGTGCCGCTGCTGGTCTGGCTGTTCAAGCCGCACTTCGTGACCCGTGACGACCTGCTGGTCGGCGAATCCATCGACCTCAGCCAGTACACCGAAGGCCGCAGCCTCGATCAGGCGGCCTTCGCGAAGTAACCCGAAGCCTAACAAGAAAAACCAACCAGAAAACCCAGTCCGGGAGGAAGAGCAATGCATATCACCAAGTTCGACAAGGGCTACAGCCGCCGTCAGTTCCTGTCCAAGACGGCGCAGACCGGCCTGTCGCTCGGCATGTTGACCGCGCTCTGGCCGGAAATCGCCCGCTCGGGCGACATCACCAAGGTGTACCCGGAGGAGCTGCTCTCGATCGACGCCTACACCAAGGGCAAGATCAAGACCGGCGACATCGTCGACGCCAACAATGTCGACATCGTGAAGGACCTGCTCGATCCCATCGCCTACAAGCAGGTGAAGGAAATGGGGCGCAAGATCCGGATCGTGAAGACGACGACCGATGTCACCCGCATGTTCCCGCACAAGTATCTGGAAGCGACGCTCAGCAACAAGGGCAAGGCCAAGTTCGACGCGACGGGCAATGTCGTGATCGACAATGGCGACCCCTGGATCGGCGGCAGCCCGTTCCCGGACGCCAAGACCGGCCTCGAGGCTTTCGCCAACATCACCCTGTCGTGGGGTCGCCACGACCAGACGCTCTACGCCATCAAGGACTGGGACATCTCGCCGAGCGGCACCGTGTCCTACCAGTATGATTTCTGCTGGTGCGAACAGAACACCACGGGTCTCCTCAGCAATCCCGAAGGCCCCTACTGGCAGGGCAAGAAGGATCGCGCCCGCTATCAGTCGGTGTGGTTCGTCTCGCCGAACGACGTGCGCGGCACCTCGTTCCTGAACGAATGGTATTACGACCAGACCCAGTTCCCGGATCTGTTCGGTTACCTGCCCGCCTTCAAGCGCGAGCGCCGCTTCCCGACCAACCAGCGTTTCGAGCCGCTGGTGCCGGGCATCACCATCTTCCTGTCGGACGCCTGGGCGGCCGGCGATCCCATGCTGACCTGGGGTAACTACAAGGTCATCGAGACCAAGCCGCACCTCGGCGCCGTCTCCGAGAACTGGGCGGGCGACGATCCGAACTGGGAAAAGCCGGCCCATGGCGGCCCGAAGGATCAGACCTTCTGGCTCTCGAACATGGAACTCTGCCCCGAGGTGCTGGTGGTCGAATGCGAGCCGACGGGTTACCCGCGCGCGCCCGTGGGCAAGAAGCGGGTCTATATCGACACCCGCAACATGATGTTCGTCGCCTATCTCACCTACGATCGTCGCGGCGAGATGTGGAAGTCGTTCGAGCCGGCGTTCAGCCTCTACGACACCGGCAAGAACAAGGTGATGGACGGCGACCATGTGCATTGGTCGTGGGGCCATTTCACCTGCCACGACATCCAGTCGAACCGCATGAGCCGCGCGCTGAAGGCCAAGGAAATCACCGGCGGTTACAAGTCCGGCTTCAACCAGGGCGACGGCCTCCACGACCAGTATCTGACCATTCAGGCGATCCGGCGCCTCGGCGCCTGATCCCCGGTCGGAACAGCAGCAAGAAAAGCAACGATGGGCCGGCGGGATCAACCGCCGGCCCGACAGGGCGGAAACAGGGGTAACAGGATATGGGAAGCAGGATCGGGGGCATCGGTATCGGCCTTGTCGCGTCACTCGGCGGTCTGCTGATGGCGGCGGGCGCGGCCATGGCCGGGGCGGGCCCGGCGCTCGACACCGTGCGTCAGGGCACGACTCACGAGGCCATCTACTGTCTGTCCGAGAACGGCAACGAACGCCTGGCGGCGGGCGTGCCCAACTTGCTCTTCACGAGCAGCGATGCCGGCCAGACCTGGCAGCGCGTGACCGAGGTCAACAGCACCAGCGCCTATCTCGGCTGCGCGCTGAAGAATGATGTCGCCCTCGTCGTTGGGCAACAGGGCGTGATGCTGCGGCGGGACGCCAAGGGCTGGGCCAAGATCGATGGCGGCACCGATGCCCGGTTGTTCTCGGTTGATGCCAACGACGCCGGGCGGGCCATCGCGGTCGGCGCCTTTGGCACCATTCTCGTTTCGTCCGATACCGGACGGAGCTGGAAGAAGATCGATTTCGACTGGTCGCGCACCAACGACCAGGGTTTCGAGCCGCATCTCTATTCAGCCAGCATCGCGACCGATGGCACCATGACCGTGGTTGGCGAATTCGAGCTGATCATGCGCTCGAAGGATGGCGGCGCGACCTGGGACGTCACCCATATCGGCACCGCCTCGCTGTTCGACCTGAAGATCGAGAAAAGCGGCACCGGCTATGCCGTCGGCCAGGACGGCAAGGTCCTGCGCACCCGCGACGGCGGCGCGACCTGGGACACGGTCGACAGCGGCAGCAAGGCCAACCTCCTCGGCATCGCCCGGGGCGAGGACGGCAAGACCCTGATCACCGGGATGCGCACCATGCTGGTCGCGACCGACGAGGCAACCAAGCTGGTTCCGTTGGTGGCGGGCGACGTGGCCACCACCTGGTATCAGCCGGCGATCGCCGCCAAGGGCAGCGGCTGGATCGTTGGCGGTCACACCGGGCGTATCGTCCGCGTCGGCCAGAACTGAAGACCGCGCGTCAGGGACCAGGGGGGGAAACCATGTCCAGAAAGAAACAGGCGGGCACCGCCGGCATCATCGCGGGCAGCATCATCGGCGGGGCCTTGTTCGGGCTGGTGGTTCCGGCGCTCGCGATCGATTTCTCCATCTCCGGCTTCATTCGCCAGGAAATGGCGATCAAGCTGAGCGACAAGGAAAACCAGGCCAATAATCACGGCAACCCGTTCAACGGCAAGGATGTCCCGCTCGAGCCGCTCGGCCTCGATCTGTCCACGGTGACGGGCGTGAACAATCTGCTGGGCAGCCTTGGTCTTCCGGGGTTGAGCGATATCACCCAGCCCCTGTTCGGCTCGGCGGCGACCCTGCCGCCGACCGGCCGGCGCGATGTCCGGACCGCGAAGAATGATTTCAATCTCTTCGCGACCCGCCTCGAGGTGAACATGGCGGCGGCGATCGACGCGAACTGGAGCGCGCGGCTGACGGTTCGGGGCTATTACGACTGGAACACCTATGACGACAACGCCGATGTGAATTACTTCGAGACGCAGATGCGCAGCGGTGGTGGCGGCACCCCGCTCGAATACGCCGAGAAGGATTTCATGATCGACCTGCCGGTGGCGACGGTCGATTACACCAATGGTCCGCTGTTCGTCCGCATGGGCAACCAGCAGATCGCCTGGGGCGAGGCGATCTTCTTCCGCGTGATGGACGTGCCCGCCGGTCTCGACTATCGCCGGCATCTGATCTTCGAGCCGGCGATCGAGGAATATGGCGACAAGCGCGTGCCGGCCCTCGGCATCCGCGCGTCCTATCAGGTAACGTCGGAATGGGAAGTCGAAGGTTTCGTCCAGAAATTCGAGCCGACGCTCTATCCCAATCCCTCGTCGCCCTACAACGTGGTGCCGGACCAGTTCACTGTGCACGAGCGCTACAAGGGCTACGCCGATGACCTGTGGAATGTCGGCGGACGCATCCGCGGTCAGATCGGCAACCTCGGCCTGCAGTTCATCGCCGTCTCGCGTCACAATCCCGACGGCGTCTACCGCTGGACCAAATCGGGCGTGAATCGCGATCTGCCGGTTCTGCCGGGTTCGGGCGCCACCCTGGCCGAGACACCGTTCGAGGTCGATCAGGAGAACGGGGTGAAGAGCCAGGAGGAATGGTACTGGTACGCCAACAGCATCCGGCTCGACGGCACCCACGGTCTCAATGCCGCGGTCGACGATTTCCAGCCGGCGACCGGCGCCCTGACCGCCTATAACGTCGGCGACAGCGATGCCCTGGCGCGCGGCGAACTCGACACGTTCTTCTGGCTGTCGGGCGGCCTGCGCGGTCACCTCGAGCGCGTTTTCCCCTACGAGAATGTCTTCGGCGCCAGCGTGAACTATGTCTTCGACGCGGAGCCCGGCACATTCCTCGAACAGCTGATCGCCCGCCTCGAGGTCACCTATACCCCGGACCGGACCTTCACCAATCCGACCCTCGCCCAGGAGTTCATCAAGGAAGACCAGTGGGCCTTCGCCGCCGTGTTCGAGAAATGGCACCGCTGGAGCGAGGATTTCCCGGCGGCCTACATGGTCATGCAGTTCATGTACAAGAACGGCAGCGACATCTTCGACGTCGGCACCCGCCACCTGTCGGGTTATGACTCGACATCGACGTCGCCGCCGACCGGTGTCGACTATTCGGCGGCGATCGCCTTCGCCGGGTTCCAGCCCTCGCCCTCGCTCGAATGGAAGTTCGAATGGGCGGTGCTTTATGAAATCGACGGCGGCTGGTTCTTCCAGCCGGGCCTGCGCTGGAAACCCAACGACAAGTGGGAGGCGAATATCTACGCCAATATCGTCGTCGCCGAGGAGGATGGCCGGTCCGCCATCGCCTTGGTCGATTACGTCGACGAAGTGGCCCTGCGCGTAACCTATCAGTTCTAGTTCGGTCCCCGGCCCCCCAGCCGGTACTCGGGGAGGAGGAGGAACCTCCACGCCTCCTCCCCTTTTTTTTGAATACGGGGTGAAACACGGCGACTATAAGATTGAAGAAATAAAGGCACCGGCATCAATGCCGGGCACGAAGTCGGGGGGAAATCGATGGGGACGAAAAAGCCGCCGTCACTGGTCAGGAGCGCGAAGGCGCGGCCGACACCGTTGCGGCAATGGACCGTGCGGCGGGACGGATTGCTGGCGAGACTGTCGGCGGAAGCATCGGGAATGCAGGCGATCGTGATCGAGGCGCCGCCCGGTTACGGCAAATCGACCGTGATGCGGCAATGGCTGGAGATGCGGACCGAGCAGGGCTGGCGCACGGCCTGGCTGTCGCTCGATGTGCTCGATGACGAGCCGGGGCGCTTCGCCTCGCTCATGATCGGTGCCTTTCCGGGCCTGTGCCGCCAGTCGGTCATTCTCGGGTCGGGCGAATTGCAGGAAATCGAGGATGTGGTCGACCGTCTGCTGTCCCACGACTTCAGCGAGCGTCCGGCCGCGCTCTTCATCGACGATTTCCACGTCGTCACCAATGCCTCTATCCATCGGGCGATCGGACGGCTCGCCGCCCAGGCGCCGGAAGGTCTCCAACTGGTGATGAGCAGTCGCATCGCCCTGCCCATGGCCCTCGCCAAGGCGCGGCTGGCCGGCGCGGTCATGGTGCTGCGCGAATCCGATCTTGCCCTTGACGCCGCGGAGGCGCGGCGTCTGCTCGGCAATATCTGCAAGCGCGAGATCGATCCCGGACAGTCGGAGCGGTTGCGCCATCGCGCCGGCGGCTGGGCCGCCATGCTGCAGATGGCGGGCCTCGCCCTCGAAGCCTCCGAGAGTCCGAGCCTGTTCGTCGACGAATTTTCGGGCACCGACGTCGAGGTGTCGCGCTATCTGTGCGAGGTCACCCTCGACCTGCAGCGGCCCGAGGTGCGGCGCCTGCTGCTCGCGACCTCGCCTCTCGACATGTTCTCGCCGGAACTCTGCACGGCGCTGACCGGGCTGGAGAATGCCCGCGCCCTGCTGGCCGAGATCGAGGATCGCCACCTGCTGCTGATCCCGCTCGATCGTCAGCGGCGCTGGTTCAAGTATCACGCGCTGTTCCGCGAATTCCTGGAATCCCGCCTCGATGTCGACCATCCGGGGGAAAAACAACGCCTGCTTTCCGCGGCCAGCACCTGGTTTCACGGGGTGGGGGAGGTGGAACTGGCGGTTGAACATGCCCTGCGCGCGGACGATCACGAAAAGGCCGCCGCCTTTGCCTCGGACCGGGTGACCGACATCGCCCTGAACCGGGGCGAACATGCGACGGTGCAGCGCTGGATCAGCAACCTGCCGGGCGAAATCATCGACCGTTACCCCTCGCTGAAAATCGGCCTCGCCTGGGCCTTCACCTTCCGACAGCGTCATGCCGAGGCCGGGCGTCTGTTGGCGAGTGTCGAGGCCGATGTCCAGGCCGCCCTCAACCTCGACAAGATCACCGAGGAACAGGCGGCGGAAACCCTGTCCACCTGCGACATGATCCGGGCGATCGCGGCGACGGCCGCCGATCGCTACGCCGTCGCCGGCAAGCTGTTCCGCGCCTTCGACCGCAAGTGGACGCGGACCGGCCTCATGGAACAGGCCTCGATCATCATCGGCAATGCCTATACCGCCCTGGCCCTCGGCCGGCCACGGGAAGCCCGGCGGCTTCTCGAACAGTCGGACGATGTGGTCGTTCGCAGCCGGGCGCCCTACGCCTATGGCTGGAGCTCGATCGTGAAGGCGCGCCTTGCCCTGTTCGAGGGCAAGCTGACGGAGGTGGTGGAGAAATCGACCATCGCTCTCGAAAGCAAGGATGTCGACCTCCGTCCGGTCGGCTTCGTGCGCGAATTGATGTCGGCCTGCCTCGCCGAGGCGCATTACGAGGCGAACCGCCTCGAAGAGGCGCGCCAGGCGATGGACGAGGCCGGCGAGGCGGCCCTTGGCCATGTCACGGTGGAACTGGGCGAAAGCGCCAGCCGGGTGTTGGCGCGGCTGGCCATGGCCTCGGGCCAGGTGGAGGAGGCGCTGTCCATCCTGCGACGTTCGATCGGCCTTGCCCAGCAGGCGGGGCTGCCTCGCCTCGTCGATCTTCTGGGCGGCGAGATGGCGACCTGCCTGATCCGCGCCGGCCGGCTGGAGGAGGCCTTCCTGGTCGATCAGGAAATGGGCCTGTCCCAGCCGACGACCGAGGAATTCGCGGCATCGATGGACATGCGCCAGCTGACCCAGGCGCGCCTGTCCCTGGCGCGGGGCGATATCGGCCGGGCATCCCGCCTGGTGGCGACCCTGTTGAACCGGGTCCGCTCGACCGGGCAGGTCCGGCTGGAAATCTCCACCCTCTGCATCGCGGCCGGGGCCCAGGCCCAGCTGGGCGACGCGGCGGAAAGCCGGCGCCTCGCCACCCAGGCCAAGCTGACGGCGGCCCAGGCCGGTTTCCGCCGCTCGGTCATCGACGAGGATTACCTGCTCAATCCCCTGACCGAGCGCCAGCCGACGCCGACCCCCGATTTCGCCCTGCCGGACGTCGGCGCTGTCGGCGGGCTGAACGGCCTGTCCCACCGCGAGGGCCATGTTCTCACCCTGATCTCCCAGGGCCTGACCAACCGCGATATCGCCGAGGCGCTGGTCCTGTCGGAAGAAACGGTGAAATGGCACATGCGCAACATCACCAAGAAGCTGAATGCCCGCAACCGCACTCATGCGGTGCAGATCGCGCGCCAGTCGGGGCTGCTCCATTGAGGTTGGAATTAATCTATTTCAACTGACAAAGGTTTCCCTATAATGCGGCCGGCGCCGGCCCGTCGGCCGCGCAAAGACCCCGGTGCACGGGGCTTGGACAAGACCGGCCGGGGCGCGCAGCCCATGGCTCATCCGGGGGAGAGCCGATGGCGCTCGAGCATGTCGATGTATTGATCGTGGGCGCCGGCCTGTCCGGCATCGGTGCCGCCTGGCACCTGAAGACCTATTGCCCGGGCAAGAGCTACGCCATTCTCGAGGGGCGGGAGCGGCTGGGCGGGACCTGGGACCTGTTCCGCTATCCCGGCATCCGCTCGGACAGCGACATGTATACCCTCGGCTATTCCTTCAAGCCCTGGACCGACGCCAAGGCGATCGCCGATGGTCCGTCCATCCTGCGCTACATGACCGAAGTCGCGAAGGACGGCGGCATTCGGGATCACATCCGTTACGGCCTCAAGGTGAAATCCGCCGCCTGGTCGTCCGAGAATGGGGCCTGGACGGTCGAAGCCGAGAAGACGGCGACCGGCGAAGTGGTGCGCCTTTCGTGCAGCTTCCTTTACGGCTGCAGCGGCTATTACAATTACGACGAAGGTTTCACCCCCGAATTTCCGGGACGCGAGGCGTATCAAGGCCGTTTCGTCCATCCCCAGCACTGGCCGGAAGACCTCGATTACACCGGCAAGAAGGTGGTGATCATCGGCTCGGGCGCGACCGCGGTGACCCTCGTGCCGGCGATGGCGAAGACGGCGGGGCACGTCACCATGCTGCAGCGCTCGCCGACCTATGTCATCTCCCGCCCGGGCGAGGACAAGCTGGCGAATAGTTTACGCAAATATCTGCCGGCCGGGCTCGCCTATGGCATCACGCGGTGGAAGAACGTCGCCCTCGGCATGTTGTTCTTCCAGCTGTCGCGCCGCCGCCCCGAGAAGGTGAAGCAGCAGATCATCGGCCTCATCCGCAAGCAGCTCGGCCCCGATTTCGACGTCGAGAAGCATTTCAGCCCGGCCTACAAGCCGTGGGACCAGCGCGTCTGCCTGGTGCCCGACGGCGATCTGTTCAGGATGCTGCGCGAGGGCAAGGCCTCGGTCGTCACCGACCATATCGAGAGCTTCACCGAAAAGGGCATCCGCCTGAAATCGGGCGAGGAACTGGAGGCGGATATCATCGTCTCGGCCACCGGGCTGAAGTTGCTGTTCCTCGGCGGCATGACGCTGTCGGTCGACGGGCGGAAGGTCGTGGCCAGCGAGCTTTATAACTACCGGGGCATGATGTATTCGGATGTGCCCAATCTGGTCACCGCCTTCGGCTACACCAATGCCTCCTGGACGCTGAAGGCGGATCTCACGGCCGAGCGGGTGTGCCGCCTGCTGAACCACATGGATCGGCACGGTTACACCAGCGCGACGCCGCGCCTGACCGATGCCGAGGTGAAGCCCGAGCCTTTCATCGATTTCTCGTCGGGTTACGTTCAGCGCGCCTTGCAGGACTTTCCGCGTCAGGGCTCGAAGCGGCCGTGGAAGCTCTACCAGAATTATCTGCTCGATATCTTCACCCTGCGTTACGGCAAGCTCGACGACGGGGCGCTCCAGTTCGGGGGCAAGACGAAGGCCCCGGCCCGCGCCGCGCCGAAGGAAGCGGCGTAAGGCGCCGCCCTCACGTCCGCAGCAGGATCGACCCCGTGGTCCTGCCGGATTCGAGGGCGCGGTGGGCCTCGGCCGCATCGGTCAGGGGGTATTCCGCGCCGACGGTGATGCGAAGCCCGTCCTCGATCATGTCGAACAGATCGGCGGCGGCTTCCCGATAGGACGCGGGATCATGGGCATAGGCAAGGACGCTGGGCCGCGCGAGGGCGAGGGAGCGGCGCGGCCCGAGGTCTGCGACCTTGATATCGGGCAGGCTGCCGCCCGCCTGGCCGATGCTGACGACGGTGCCGAACAGGCCGACCGCGTCCAGCGTCTTCAGCAAGGTCTCGCCCCCGATGCCGTCATAGGCGACATCGGCGCCCTTGCCGCCGGTCAGGCGGCGCACCTCGGCGACGAAATCCTGCTCCTTGTAGAGGATCGCGTGATCGAGCCCATGCTCCATCGCGATCCGCGCCTTGTCCTCGCTGCCGACGGTGCCGATCACCCGGGCGCCCAGGCATTTGGCCCATTGGGTCAGGACAAGGCCGATGCCGCCCGCCGCCGCCTGGACGAGAAGGGTTACCCCCGGCCCGACCGGGAACACCCGGTGCAGCAGCATGTGGACGGTGATGCCGCGCAGCATGGCGGCGGCGGCCGTCGCCGTGGCGATGGAGGCGGGCAGGGGGATCAGGCGCTCGGCCGGGATATTGCGCACCTCGGCATAGCCGCCGATGGGCAGGCCGGCATAGGCGACGCGCTGGCCGACGCGAAGGCCGACGACATCGGGGCCGATGGCCTCGATCACGCCCGCGCCCTCGACACCGGGCACGGCGGGCAGGCCGGGCACCGGATAAAGCCCCTGGCGGTGATAGATATCGACGAAATTGACCCCGATCGCGCCCTGGCAAAGGCGGACCTCGCCCGCGCCCGGCAGGGGCACGTCGGCGTTCCGGGGCAGCAGGACCTCGGCGCCGCCATGGGCGGCAAGGGCGATGGAAAGGGACATGGCGCGCTCCTGTCGGGGAAAGGACGGGGGCAGGTTAGGACCGGGGAGGCACGCTGAAAATCTGGTGATGTCGCGCCCGATCTGTGCGAATTTGCGCAGATGAGCAATTGGGACGATTTGCGCTTCTTCGCCGCCCTCGCGCGCCTCGGCAGCCTGTCGGCGGCGGCGCGGGCGCTGCAGACCGATCACACCACGGTGGCCCGGCGCATCGCGGCGCTGGAGGCGCGCCTTGGCGTCAAGCTGTTCGATCGCTTGCCGCGCGGCTATGCCCTGACCGACGAGGGGGCGGCGCTGACTGCCCGTCTCGGCGCGGTCGAGGACGCGGTGCTGGCCTTCGAGCGCCAGGCGGGCGGCGCCGGGCAGGAGATCCGGGGCGTGGTGCGCCTGGGGGCGCCGCCGGCCTTCGGCAGCCAATGGCTGATGCCGCGCCTCGCGCCGCTGCTGGACCGCCATCCGGGCCTGGTGCTCGACCTCTCGGTCGCCAATGCCGTGACCAATCTCTCGCGGCGGGAGGTCGATCTGTCCTTGCGTCTATACCGCCCGGAAGACCGGGGGCTGGTCGCGCGCCATGTCGGGCGCCTGACCTATGGGCTCTATGGCCGGCGCGACTATGTCGCGCGAGGGGATGATTGGCGTTACATCGGCTATGACGGCGAGCTGGCCGATGTGCCGCAGCAATGCTGGCTGCGCGAACTGGCGGGGGCGGCCGGCATCGGCCTGATGACCAACGATCTGACGGCCATGCTGGCGGCCCTGCGCGCCGGCATGGGCGTCGCGGTGGTGCCCCATGTCCTTGCCGAAGGGGACGAGCTGGTCTGCCTGCGCGACGGGCCGGAGGCGACGCGGGACCTCTGGCTCGTCGTGCATCCCGACATGCGGCGCAGCCCCCGCGTCCGCGCCGTCATGGATGCGCTGGTCGAGGTCACCGCCCCCCTGCGGGCCATCACTTCCCGATGAAACCGGCGAATCCCGCGAGATAGGGGCCGAGCTGGGCGGCGACATCGGCGTCCTGCAGGGCGTTCTCGGCATCGAAAGCCTTTCCGGCGCGGGAGACCATCAACCGCCCCTCGGACCAGTGTTTCGTGCCGAGGGCGCGCAGGACCTGCAGCCAATGCGTCTGGGACAGGATGGTGCCGAAGCCGCCGGGCGAGGCGCCGGCAAGGGCGACCGGCTTGCCGGCGAAGAGCTTGCCGCCGGCGACCCCGCCCCGCGACAGCCAGTCGATCGCGTTCTTGAACACGCCGGGCATGCCGTTGTTGTATTCCGGCGTCGACAGGATCACCCCGTCCGCCGCGGCGATCCTGGTCGCGAGGGCCGCCACCGCCGGCGGAATGCCGTCGGCGGCTTCCGCGTCGCCATCGTAGAGCGGCACGCCGTGCAGCGTCGCGATCTCGAATTCGACCCCATCGGGCAGATGCCGCGCCATGGCGTGAAGCAGGGCGGTGTTGAACGAAGCCCGGCGCAGGCTGCCGGAAATGCCGAGAATGCGGGTCATGTCATCCACCCCAAAAAAAGCGGCGCGGCGGATCGCGCCGCCGCGCCATGGTCCGTGTTTCTTCAGGCCGCGTCCACCAGGACGACTTCCGCGTCCTCGATCGCCCTGACCGTGATGCGGTCGAGGCCGGTGATGGCCGCGCCGTCGCGGGTGTCGACGATCACGCCGTCGATCTCGACCTTGCCCAGGGAGGGCACCAGATAGGCGTGGCGCTCGGGCGTCAGCTCATAGGTCGCGCTTTCGCCCGCCTTCAGGGTCGCGCCCAGCACCCGCGCGTCGGTGCGGATGGGCAGGGCATCCTCGTCGCCGAAGCCGCTGGCCAGCGTGACGAAGCGGCCGGCCCGGTCATCCTTGGGGAAAGGCTTCGCCCCCCAGGACGGCGCCGCGCCGCGGCTGGTCGGATGGATCCAGATCTGGAAGATCTGGGTATCCTCATCCTCCAGATTATATTCCGAATGGCGGATGCCCGAGCCGGCGGACATCACCTGCACGTCGCCCGCCTCGGTCCGGCCGGCATTGCCCAGGCTGTCCTTGTGGCTGATGGCGCCCTTGCGGACATAGGTGATGATTTCCATGTCGGCATGGCCATGCGGGGGGAAGCCGCTCTGGGCCGCGATCGTATCGTCGTTCCAGACCCGGATGCTGCCCCAGCCCAGGCGGCTGCGGTCGAAATAGTCGCCGAAGGCGAAGTGATGCTTGGCGCGCAGCCAGCCATGGTCGGCGGCGCCGAGGCTCTTGAAGGGGCGAAGTTCGATCATGGTCCCATCTCCCGTTTTTGCGGGCCACCCTTGGCGGCCGTCCATGGACAGAAGGTAGGGGGTTTCCTGATCGTGAAAAATGGGGCGCCACGAAAGGGATTGTTTCCCTTTCGTGGTCAATGGCCCTGGGCGTGTCCCCTCAGTTCACCTGGCGGTCGCGGCCTTCCCAATAGGGTTTGCGCAGTTCCCGCTTCAGCAATTTGCCAGACGGGTTGCGCGGCAGGCTGTCGGCGAAATCGACGGTCTTGGGCGCCTTGTAGGCGGCGATGCGTTGGCGGGCGAAGGCGATGATGTCGGCGGCATCGGCGCTTTCGCCCGGCTTCAGCACGACGACGGCCTTGACCGCCTCGCCCCATCTGTCGTCGGGCACGCCGATCACCGCGACATCGGCGATGGCGGGATGGCCATAGAGCGCGCTCTCGACCTCGGCCGGATAGATGTTCTCGGCGCCCGAGACGATCATGTCCTTCACCCGGTCATGGATATAGACGTAGCCGTCGGCATCCGTGTAACCGGCATCGCCCGTGTGCAGCCAGCCGTCGCGAAGGGTTTTCACCGTCTCGTCCGGCCGGCCCCAGTACCCGAGCATGTTGAGGCCGGACCGGGTCACGATTTCGCCGACCTCGCCCGGCGGCACATCCTGGCCGAGGGCATCGACGATCCGCACCTCGACGCCGGGCAGGGGCTTGCCGCAACTGCGCATCCGCGGGCTGCCGGCCGGATCGTGATCGGCGGGCGGCAGGCAGATGGCGGCGCCACAGGTCTCGGTCAGGCCATAGCCCTGCACGAAGTCGCAGGCGAACATGTTCATCGCCGAGCGCAGCAGGTCGAGGGGAATGGGCGCGGCGCCGTAGAGGATGGTCTTCAGGCTGGAGACATCGGTGTTGGCGGCCGCCGGATGCTGGACGAGGAACAGCACGACCGCCGGCACGAAGAGGGCGCGGGTGATGCCCTCCCGCTCGATCGTCGCCAGGATCCTGGCCGGATCGACCTCCGGCAGGACATGGACCGAAGCGCCGACCGAGAGGCCGAACATGCCCCAGTTCGAGCCGGCGACATGGAAATTCGGCATGCACATGATCAGCCGGTCGACCCCCGGCAGCCAATGGCCATAGGTGCCGATCTCGGCCGCCTTCATGGCTTCGAGGACATTGCCGTTGGTCAGCATCACGCCCTTGGGGTGGCCCGTGGTGCCCGAGGTATAGAGCTGGATCGCGACATCGTCGGCCGTGGTCGGCAGCAGGGGGTCTGTCGCGGGTGCATCCGCCAGCCAGTCTTCCCAGCCGATGCCATCGGCGCCGCCCTCGCCCATGACGATGATGCGCCGGACCTGCGGCAATTCGGGCAGGATCTGGCGGATCAGCGGCAGGAACTCCGGCCCGACCATGAGGATTTCGGCGCCGCTGTCCCTGACGATATAGGCGACTTCCGGCGGCGCCAGGCGCCAGTTCACGGCGACGAGAACCGCATTGGCCTTGGCCGCGCCGACATAGGCTTCGTAATACCCGTCGGAATTCCTGGCGAAGAAGACGATCCGGGCGCCGGGGCCGGCGCCGTCGCGGATCAGGGCATTGGCGACCTGCGAGCAGCGGTCGTTCCAGCGCGCGAAGGACGATACCCGTCCGTCGAAGACAAGGGCGGTGGCATCCGGCCGAAGTTTCGCGTGGTGGCGAGGAATATCACCGACCGTGCGAATGAGCCCGTCCGTTACCGCCATCGATCCCGTGGCCGCTCCCCCGTCCATATGCGCGCTCCCCTATCATCTGCTTGTTGTGGTTCGAACCCTGTCGCGATGACTTGGTCCTGTTTATGGGGAAGGCGAGGGCCGGGCGCAAGCCACCCGGTGCCGCGGGCGGCGACGTGAACACAGTGTTTCCCGGAAAAGGCCGGGCTTCCCGGGAAGGGCCGTCAGGCCTCGGTGTCGCCGACGGGTTCGAGATCGATCACGGCGATATTGATCAGCCTCTTGCCCGCGTGTTCGAAATTGACCGTCACCCGCGCGCCGACGACGCTCTGCACCTGGCCGATGCCCCAGTCCGGCTCGCCCGGGTGGCGGACCCGCGCGCCGGGCGTCAGCAATGTCGTGGCGGTGTGTCCATGCATGGTGGTCTCCCGGCCCCGGGCTTGGGGCGCCGGCCCTCCCTCGCAGTAGCGCGGGGGGCGGGGCTGGTTTATGGTGCGGTCGCGCCAGTGTCGTCCCTTGCCGCCATGGCGGCAATGCCCCGCTGTTTCCTTGTCCGTCTTTCGTGGCCTTCGATGACTGATCCTCTCCTGCTTGCCGGCCTGCTCTGTTCGCGTTTGTGCCACGATCTGGTCGGCCCGGTCGGGGCTGTCGTCAACGGGGTCGAGCTTCTGACGGATACCGATGAAGGCGCGGACGAGGAAGAGCTGCGGGATCAGTCGATCGCTCTCGTCGGTGAAAGCGCGGCCGAGCTTTCGGCGCGTCTGCGTCTGTTCCGGCTGGCGTTCGGTGCCGCCGCCGATGGCTCCATCGTCGGACATGACGAGATCGCCGACGTGCTTTCGCCGGTCATGCAGGGCCGGCGCATCACCGTGACGATCGACGGCGCGCGCGACGGGCTTGAAAGATCCGTCGCCAAGATCGGCCTGCTGATGGCGCTGATCGGCGCCGATTGCCTCTATCGCGGCGGGCGAATGTCGCTTGGTTTCGGCGCCGATGGCGGCATCCTGGTGCGGGTCGCCGGTGATCGCTGCACCTTGCCGGCCAGCCATGCCGCGGTCCTGGCCGGGGACGAGGCGGACATCGAGCCGCGCACCGCGCCCATCGCCTATGTCCTTGGCATCGCGGCGCAGGGCGGCCGCCGCCTCACCTGCGCGACCGGCGAGGCGATGGTGGAGTTCCGCCTCGACTGAACGGGCGGTGGCCGGAATTGCCGGCGGCGTTCATCGAATCTTTACTCCCCCGGCGGCAGCATTGGCCCCATCGAACGAGATGTTTTCGCGCAACGGCGGCTGCGAGCCTGTCGGCGCCTGACTTCGGGGGTGCCCGTGGACGACCTGCTCCAAGAATTCCTCACCGAGACGGCGGAGAACCTCGACGTCGTCGACGTCGAGATCGTCAAACTTGAACAGGATCCGAACAACCGCGAGGTCCTGTCCAACATCTTCCGTCTCGTCCACACCATCAAGGGAACCTGCGGCTTTCTCGGCCTGCCCCGGCTGGAAGCGGTCGCCCATGCCGGTGAAAACGTGCTGGGCAAGTTCCGCGCCGGCGAGATGGAGGTGACCGAGGACGCGGTCAGCCTGATCCTCGAAGCCATCGACGCGATCAAGGCCATTCTCAAGGTGTTGGGCGAAACCGAGCAGGAACCGCCGGGCAATGATGCCGCGATCATTTCCCGGCTCGACGATCTCGCCGAAGGACGCCACACGCCGGCCCCGGCATCCGCTCCGGCCCCGGCGCTGGTCGTCCCGACGATGCCCCCGCGTGCCCTGAAGCCGGGCGAAGTGTCGCTGGACGAGCTCGAGGCCGCCTTCCAGATGGCGCCCGGGCCCGACGCGATCGCCGCCGGCGCGGCCCCGCTCCTCTCGGA
>NZ_JBAQRT010000329.1:0-21117 GCF_049306435.1 Zavarzinia sp. | reverse complement strand
GTTCCGCCTCGCGCTTCCGCGCTTCGGCGCCCGCCTCGCGGGCGGCGACGGCGACCAGCCGCTTGGCTTCCGCCTCGTCCTTGCGCTGGGCGATGGCGGAGGCGCGTTCTTCCGCCCGGGCCTCGATGACGTCTTCCCGGGCTTTCCGCCGCGCGACGGTCTCGATGCAGGGCACCATCTCGTCGTTCTGCCACTCCTCGCGTTCGCGATGGATGGCCTGGTAGATCGCGGGCCGCTCGTCGCTGTTCAGGGCGTAATCGCGGTAGCGAACCTCCGCCATGAAGTCGGTGATTTCCTTGTCCGTGATGCCGGTGTCGCAGAAGTGCCGCTCGAAGACCTTCATGTTGAACAGGATCGTGTGCAGCATCGGATGCCGCAGATCCATGGTGAAGGGCTCGTGCAGGCTGCCTGTGATGACTTCATAGGCGGGGAAGTAGAACAGATCCTTGTCCTCGGCGCCCGCGGTGGCCAGAAATTCGTCCATGGCGCTGCGCAGGATGGCCTTCGACACCGCGCTGGCGACGATGCAGGCCTTGCCGCGGAAGGTCGCCATCAGCGGGATCGGCGAGACGGTGAAGACGATCCTGGCACCCGGCCGGTGCTTGCGGATCAGGCTATATATGGCGGTGATGTTCGCCAGGCTTTCCGCCTGATCGATCATGCGGAACTTGTGGCGTGACGGATCATATTTGTCGGCGGGCACGGCGCGCCAGAAGACCTCGCCCGTTACTTCATCATACCACACCTCGGACAGGCCGAGGGTGATGATGAAGAGATCGCCCATGTCGAAGAGTTCCTTGGTGCGCAGGCGCACCCCTTCGTCATAGCCGAATTCGGTGGCCTTGTAGTCGTGCCACAGCTCGACCTGCGGCTTGCGGTTCTCCCAGGCCCATTCGAACTGCTGGCGGATGGCATAGGTGTTCACGATGCCATCGCCCATGCGCGAGACATAGGCGATGGCATCCCGCCGGGTCGCCACGTTGTAACCGATCGAGTTCAGATAGCGGCTGATGTTGTTGGCGAAGCAGCTGCCGAAGGCGATCACCGTGCGGTCGGCGTTGATGAAGGGCTGCTTCGGCATCAGGCCATTGAACGCGAAGGCGTCGAGGTTTCTGTCGGCGAGCAGTTCCAATTCTCCGGGCCAGGTCCCGGGGGCGGCCAGGGGGGCGTCCGGGGCGATGCTCTCCGCCAGTCGCCGCATCGCGAGGCCCGCCTCGATATCGGCGGCACGGACCTGGACATGGGCCGCAGCCAGCGCGTCATCATCGAAGCCCGCGCCATAGGCCCGGGCAAAGGCCGCCTGCAGCAGGCTGACGGTGTGATCCGCCAGGGTGCGCCGGTCCGCCGTGTAGGGATAGTTGAGCCCGGCGCTGACGAGTTCGAAGGCCGGAAAATAGCCGAGACGTTCGTCGGCGGAAGAGTGCTGGCGATAGACTTCATCGACCGTGCTGCGCAGCGTGGCCTTGGCGGCGGTGACGGTGATGGCGGGGGCCTGATCACCCTCGACCCGGGCCGGCGGACAGGGCGAGGCCAGAAGGACGATATGGCTGGTGGGCCGCGCGGCGCGCAGCAGTTCGTAGGATCGATTCAGATCCTCCACCATCTCGGCATGGAGTGCCCGCCCGGCGGAACATTCCGACAGGGCCAGCACGATAATGTCGGCATCGGCGATGGCGGCGGCCATCGCCGCGCTCTTCTTCGATTGCGCCTTGCGGCTCTTGGGGGCGAGGGCGGATTCGATGGTCTTGCGCAAGGTCTCGGGGCTGCGGGCGTCGGTGCCGCCGGCGGCATCGAGCACGCTCAGCCCGTGGTTCCGCGAAGCAGCGGCGAGCAGGGGGGCGATGTCCTCGCCAAGGATCAGCACATTCTCGCCGCCGGTGCTGGGTGACGACTCCGGGACCCACCCGCTCAGGAAATAGCGGGAAACGGCGCCCGGCGAATGCAACTCCTGCCGCTGAGGATGGAATGTCGTGGTGTCGCCCCGGAAGAAACTGCTGGCGAGGGTGACGCTCTTGCCATCGATCGTGACGCTGATCTGGCCGTCCGAGCCGCTGCCATCGTCGTCATCCACGGCCTGGCTCGAAGTATCCGCCTCATACTCTCTCGACATTCGGTGTGCCCCCCCCAGGGCTGGCGTTTCGTCAGAAGCCGCCGCGCAGTGTAGCAGACGATAAAGAAGGATGCGTACTCCTGCCTGCCGGGCATCGAAGACTTTGCGGTATCCGCTATCTCACGCTAGTTTGCTGGAAATAGGGTGCCGTTCGAAGCGGACGGCGACAGCGGGGGCAGGGTACAGATGATCTATGTCAGCTTCGGTCTCGAAAAGGCCGGCTCCACCCTGACGGCCAATCTCACCCGGCATCTGCTCGAAACCGCGGGCCATCCCCATATGCCGCTGTCGGCGCAGGATCGCGGCGATATCAAAAGCAATGGCAATTACGGCCGCCACGGCGAATTGACCAACAATGTCAACGACTGGACACCGGATGTGGTCGCGGCCATGGATCGCCTGATCCCGGACGGGCGGATCGTCTTGCTGCGCACCCACGCGGGGCCGGGGGCGGAGATCCTGAAGCTGATCAACGAGGGGCGGGGCCTGTGTCATGTCGCCCTGCGTGATCCGCGCGACATCATCCTGTCCATGCTGGATGTCATCTCGCGAAAGGAAAAGCTGGGCCGGCCGAACCGGACGGGCATTCGCCTCGGCGACGTCACCAGCGCCTTCGAGCCCCTGCAGGTGAATCTCGAATCAGCCTATCAATGGGGCACGGCGCGCGGAGTGATCTTCCTCGATTATGAAAACACCGCTTTCAACGCGGATATCACCATCGCCGCTATCTGCGAACAACTGGGCCTTGCGCTGCCGCGCGAAAAATATGCGACGGTCTTCGCCGAGGCGGCGGCCAATCCCAATGGCAAGCTGAATGTCGGTGTCTCGATGCGCCATCGCCGCGAGATGAGCGCGAGGGACCAGGAGGCCGTGCTCGCTCATTTCGCGGATTTCTACGCTCGTTTCTATCCGAAGGCCACCGTCGTGATCGAAGACGGCCCGCTGGCGGAAAGCGCCTGACGCGCTTTTCCAACGCCGATCAGGTCCGACGGTTGCGGACTCTCGCCTCGCGCTCGGCCATGCGTTCGGCCTTGAGGTCGATGCGTGCCTTGCGGGCCGCTTCCTTCCGCTCCTGCACGGGGTCGTGGACGATCGGCGGCGCCCCCTCGCGGCCTGGCCCGAAGGGGAGCGCCGGCCGGCCGGTTTCGGTCACCGGATCGAGACGCCAGATCTTCTGCTTGCCGGTGAAAAGCGCGCTGTCGGTGATCGCGTAGCCGATATCGGTGAACAGTTTCTCGATTTCTTCCGAGGTATAATCGTTCCGCCAGCGTCCAGGCTTGAGATCTCGTCTCGCCGAACGGGCCTCGTTCACATTGTAGGAACAGAGAAGCGGCTTTCGCCGCCCGACGATCGATTTCAGCAGCGCCACCGGATCGTTGATATATTCGAGCACGCCCATGAGGGCGACGACATCGACCTCGTCGATCCATTCGGTCGGCAGCGCTTGCTGGTTCAGGTCGACGACCCGCGTCCGCGCGTCGCGCGCATCCATGTCGACCGGAATGTAACGACGCGGTGCCGCTTCATCCTCCAGATACATGGCGCCGCAGCCGACGTCGAGCAGGGCGAGGCCGGGTGGAATCATCGAAGCGGCGATCGAGGCGCGCACGCGCCATTGTTCGGACAGCAAACGCCAGTCCACGCCCTTGCGACCGGTGGCGAGCCAAGCCCTGTATTTCTCGATCTGGCGCTCGCCCCGGGAGGTGTAGGACTTGAGCTGGGCCTCGATGCCCGGCTCCAGCCACCAGGCCGACGGGTCGGCTTCTGGCGGCAGCAGCAGGCAGGCCGCCGCGGGGCCGTTGGCCGGAAATACCTTGAGGGTTACCTGATAGCCCGCCGCGTCGGCGATCGCGTCGAATTCCTCCGCCGTGTAGGTCCGGCTCCACCCCGCCTCGAGAATCGGCCAGTCCGCCGGATCCCCGGCGAGACACAGGATGCAGACCACGGGCAGTCCCGAGGCCCGGAACGTCGACAGTTCCGCGCCGAGGTCGCTGGAAAATTCCGCGGCGCCGAGGAAGGCGACGAGGTCGGCGTCCCCGGCGCTGGCGCTGGCGCTGGCCACGCCCTCGATCATGCCCAGAAGCGGCCATTCGCCCTTGCTGTGGTCGAACACGCGCAGGCCCTTGGGCAGGAATTCGCTGGCGATGACGCAGGTCATCTCACGCAGTACAGCGGCGTTGATGCTCACGATGGCTCTCTCTCGCTGGCGCCCTGTCGCCCGGCGATGCGGCTGGCCCGTTGCAGTTCACGCTCCCGCCGCAGTTCCGCCTTGCGGGCGAGGCGCGCCTGCCGGTCCTCGACGTCGAATTTGGCCGGGTCTTTGGTCCGGGCGGCCCAATCCGCCAGCATGGCGTCGATATAGTGCCGGAGCGGTCCGCTGTCCTCGAGGCCAAGGGCGCGGTCGAGGCGTTTGGCCTCGCCGAAGACGGCGGCAAGATCATCGTCGGTCAGGCCGGTCCGGCAGAAATAGCGCTCGAACGCCTTCATGTTCACGTCGAGAACATGGAACAGGGGATGACGGAAATCGTCGCCGAAGGGCCGGTCGAAACATTGGGTGACCACTTCATAGGCCGGGTAATAGAACAGCTTCGGGTCGGCCGGATGACGCTCGCGGTATAATTCGTCGATTGCCGCGCGCAGCAGGGCCTTGGAGGCGGCATTGGCCGTCACGCAGGACACCGGGCGGAAGGTCGCGCTCAGGGGAATGGGTGAGACAGTGAAGACGATCACCGCTTCCGGCCGATGCTTGCGGATCAGGTCATGGATCCGCCGCAGGTTGTCCAGCGTCTCGGCCGAGGAGGCGACCCTGAACTTGTGGCGCGCCGGGTCGAATTTCTCGTAAGGCACGGCCCGCCAGAACACTTCGCCCGTCGGCTCGTCGTACCAGATCTCGGACAGGCCGAGGGTGATGATGAAGACATCGGCGGCATCGAACAATTCGCGGGTCCGGACTCGGACCTCCTCGTCATAGCCGAATTCTTCGGCCTTGTAGCCGTGCCACAGCTCGACGCTGGGCGACAGGCCCTCCCAGGCCCATTCGAACTGCTGGCGGATGGCGAAGACATTGACGATGCCGTCGCCCAGCTTCGAGACATAGGCCTTGTCGTCCTTGCGGGTGGCGACATCGAACCCAAGGTTGCTGAGATAGCGGCCGATATGACCGGCGAAGCACGAGCCGAAGGCGACGATGGTCGTGTCCTGGTCGATGAAGGGCTCGGCCGGCATCCAGCCTTCCAGCACCTGGAGGGCGAGACCCTCGGGCGCCGCCATGCCGGCCCGCATCGGCAGGAACCGCGCGCCTTCACCCCGGTAGAACGTGTAGTTGAGGCCGAGTTTCGTATCCCCCAGCCGCACTTCCACCCGGCCGTCCACAACCTTGCCCTGATCGGCCGTGGTCGTGTCGCCGGTCGCGGAATCGCTCATCGCCCTGCCCCCCTGATGCGCGCCGATCATAGCGGCGAAGGCGCCCCCTGCGAATTGAAATGTGCCCGCGGCTTCCAGTCCACCGGAAGGTGGATTGTCGCTGCCGGGCCGAAGTCCGAGGCTTTTCAACATCGAAGTTGGCTTAATGAAAAGGACGCGAAGATGGAAGCTATTCACCTGCCTTCGACCGCGACGCCCGAAGAGGTCGCCGCCACCCTGCGCGAACATGGTTACGCGATCGTCGACAATCTGGTGCCTGAGTCCCTGATGGATCGCATCGAAGCCGAGATGGGGCCCTATATCAACGCCTCGCTCTATGGCGATGACGGTTTCGTCGGCAAGCTGACCAAGCGCACGGGCGCGATGATCGCCCGTTCCCCCGCCGCGCGGGAGCTGATCATGAACCCGACGGCGATCGGCGCCGCGGGCGATTTCCTGAAACATGCGACGACGTTCCAGCTGCATCTGACCCAGATCATCAGCGTCTTCCCGGGTTCCAAGGCGCAGCCCATTCACCGCGATCAGGTCGCCTGGGATTTCTTCCCCTTCCCGCCGGACTATGAAGTCCAGTGCAACCTTCTGTGGGCCATGACCGATTATACCGAGGAGATGGGCGCCACGCGCCTCGTTCCCGGCAGCCATCGCCAGCCCGACAAGGAATACACCGTCGAGGATTCGATCCCGGCGGTCATGAAGCGCGGCTCCGCCCTGTTCTATACCGGCAAGATCTATCACGGCGCGGGCGAGAACAAGTCGGACCGGCTGCGCCAGGCGATCAACATCACCTATGCCGTGGGCTGGGTGCGCCAGGAAGAAAACCAGTATCTGACCACGCCGATCGAAATCGCCCGCACGTTGCCCGAGGACCTGCTGAAGGTCATGGGCTACCAGATGGGTTGTTTCGCCATGGGTTACGTCGGCGATTTCGAGGATCCGATGACGGTCCTGCATCCGCCGGCCGAGCGCAGGGTCCTGAACACCGAAATCATGGCGAAGAAAGCCGGCTATGTCGGTGACGCCAGGAAGCTGCTCGTCGACAGCACCACCGCCTGAATCCGGAGTCCCAGATCATGATCACGCGCACCAATCCCGACGTCGGCTATCTCGCGGCGGATGTCTTCGATGCCTTCGCCTTCCGCCAGTCGGTGCGGGCGGGCGACACGGTCTATTACGCCGGTGTCGCCCCCCTGAAGGGCTCACTGGAAAGCCTCGACCTGGTGGGCACCGGCGACATGGCGGCCCAGCTCGTCTATGTCCTCGATGTCATCGACGCCTGCCTGAAGGCCGATGGTCTCGATCGCACCAAGATCGTCACCTGGACCTTCTACACGACCGACATCAAGGGTTTCATGGAGGTGATGCCCGCCATTCTCGGCCCCTGGGTGGGCGAGCACCGGCCGTCGTCGACCACGGTCGAGGTCCGGGCCTTCGTGCATCCCGACCAGCTGCTGGAAATCACCGCGATCGCCGTCGACGCCTGATCCCGTCGGCGACAGGAGACAAACCATGTTCAAATCGCTCATCGGCCGCAGCGTGATCGTCACCGGCGGCAGCAAGGGCATCGGCGGCGGGATTTCCCGTGGCTTTGGCGCCGCCGGCTCCCGCGTGCTCGTCGTCTCGCGCAATCTCGCCGAAGCCGAGGCGGTGGCTGAGGACATCCGGGCGGCGGGCGGCACGGCCTCGGGCTTTGCCGCCGATGTCTCCACCCTCGACGGCAATCGGGGCATGGTCGATCGCGCGGTCGAGCTTTACGGCGGTCTCGATATCCTCTGCGCCAATGCCGGCATCTATCCGGCGGCGATGATCGAGGACATGACGGTCGAGGAGTTCGACCGGGTGATGAACACCAACCTGCGCAGCACTTTTCTTTCGACCGCCGCGGCGGTGAAGGCGATGAAGGCGCGGGGGCGGGGCCGGATCATCATCACCTCCTCGACCACGGGGCCGGTCACCGGCTACCCCGGCTGGGCGCATTACGGCGCGTCCAAGGCCGGTCAGCTGGGCTTCATGCGGACGGCGGCGATCGAACTCGCGCGCTATGGCATCACCGTGAACGCGGTGATCCCGGGCGCGATCATGACCGATGGCCTCGCCGGGCTGCCCGAGGAATTCCTCGGCCGGATCACGGCGGCGGTGCCCCTGAAGCGCTTCGGCAAGGTCGAGGAGATCGCCAATGGCGCGCTCTTCCTCGCCAGCGACGAGGCGGCCTATGTCACCGGCCATGCCCTGTCGATCGACGGCGGCATGACCCTGCCGGAATTCGAAATGGCCCTCGACGAGAGCGCCAGCCTGACCTGATCGACTTACCGCCCCCCCCCCCCCCTAAGCAGGCACACGACTTCCCAACCCCCGGTCCCGGTGACCGGGGGTTTTTCTTTGGCCGGTGATCGGGCGGGGCGATCGTTTGGCATGTGAATTGCTTATTGAAAATAATCTAAATCGCAACAGCCGAAGCCGGGGAGCGAAGCGGGCCGGAGCCGCGGGCGAAGTGCAATTGTACGAGTGAAGGAGTTTGTCCCATGCAGATGGCCGATGACTACCTGTCCACGTCGATCGTCGACGAAGCCATTCGTTTTGCCGCCTCATCCCTCGATGCGCCGGCAAGCATCTTCTGCTGGTTCGACACGAACGCGAGCATCGCCGATTACACCACGGCCGGCGTCAGCAAAGGCCTGATGGACGATTACCTCGACGGCCGCTATGTCCATGATCCGCTGAATGTTTTCGAGATCACCTGCGGTGTCGCCGATGTCGCCTTCCTGGCGACGGAGCGGGCGCGATGTCCCGAGGAGCGGAACCGCCTCCACGACGACTTCCTCCGCCGCTATGGCATTCACGACGAAGTGAATTTCATCTTCCGCAACGATGGCGTGCCTTTCGCCCTGCTGGCCGTGCTGAACGGGCCCTGCGCCGAATGTTTCTCGTCGCGTCCGTTCAACTGGGACGCCATGCGGGAATATCTGGAATTCAATCTGAAGATGCACCCCCGGGTGCGTGCCGCCCGGCAGGGCCGTCTGCTGGCGCTGCGTTATGGCCTGACCCCGCGCGAGATCGAAGTGGTGGATCTGCTCAAAAACGGGGCGTCGAATTTGGCCATTGCCCAGATCATGGGCATCGGTCTCGCGACCGTGAAAACCTATGTCATCAACATCCTGAACAAGCTGGGCGTTGAGAATCGTGCCGCCATCATCGCCTTCCTGGCGCGGATCCAGCTGCCCTGAGTTCCGCGCGGTGATCAAATCGCAGGCAGTCGCGATCCGCCGATGTAATCTATAAGATCTCCGCCGCCAAGATCCGTTCCACCCTAAGGTGGATTGCGACGGATCGGCCCCGGGCCCCACGCTTCCCCTACCAGATCGTAGCGGAAGAGGAGCTACCCGATGACGGCCTTGCCATCGAGTGACGTGAATGCGCCCGAAGGCCTGTCGGCCCAGGCGGGTCCCTGCCTCGATATCGTCGGCCTGTCCAAGCGCTTCGGCGGGGTCTATGCCGTGCGCGATGTCTCGCTGCGCTGTGCCGCGGGCGAGATCCTCGGCCTCATCGGGCCGAACGGCGCCGGCAAGAGCACCCTGATCAACCTGATCACCGGCACCCTGCGGCCCGATACGGGCAAGGTTACCATGGACGGCCGCGTCATGAACGGCCTGACGGTGCCGGAATGCGCAAGGGCCGGCATCGGCCGCACCTTTCAGAACATCCGCCTCTTCGCCAATCTCGACGTCCGGCAGAATGTCGAGGTCGCGCATACGACGGCCTCGCGCCACCGCGAGGGCGGGCCGGCGTTGCACGAGATCGACGACCTGCTCTCGCGCATGGGCCTGCTGCCGCTCGCCGATCGCCTGGCGACGACGCTGCCCTATGGCCTGCAGCGGCGCCTTGAAATCGCCCGGGCGCTGGCCCTCGCGCCATCCTACCTGCTGCTCGACGAGCCGGCGGCGGGCATGAACGACGCCGAATCCGAGCAGCTGGTCGACCTGATCCAGAAAATCCGCGACGACTTCGGCTGCGGCGTCATCGTGATCGAACACGACCTGCGTTTCATCCGCCGGGTCTGCGAGCGGGTCGCCGTCCTGCACATGGGCGAGATCCTGACCATCGGCAGCCCCGAGGCGGTGCTGCAGGACCCCCGCGTGATCGAAGTCTACATCGGCGCCGCGTCAGAAGACGAAGCCGCCTGAATCCCCCCTCGACCAACAGGAGCGTGACCATGAAGCCCGGTGATCCCATGAAATGGCTTGGACTTTCCCTTTGCGCGCTGCTGCCGGCGACCAATGCGGGCGCGGCCGAGATCCTGAAGATCGGCGCCCCTGAATCGATTTCCGGCGACTGGGCGCCCTATACCGCCGCCCATGGCCTGCGCTGCATGGCCGAACTCGTGAACGAGGCGGGCGGCGACTACAAGATCGAACTCGAGGTGAAGGACAGCAAGAGCGAGCCGCAGCTGGCGACCGCCCTCGCCCAGCAGATGCTGGACGACGGCGTCGTCGCCGTCTCGGGCACGCCCGCCTCCGACAGCCTGATCCCCATCGCCCAGCTCGCCGCCGGCTATAACGCCATCACCTTCTCGGCGATGAACACCCAGGTCGAGATGTTCGCCACCGGCCTTGGCAATTTCGTGACGACGGCGGTTCCCGACCCGTTCAATGCCGCCGCCACCGCCAAGGTCGCCTATGATCACGGCGCGCGCACGGCCGTCCTCTTCGTCTCCGACGCCGCCGGCACCTGGACGCGGGCGCTGCCGGGCTGGTTCGGCGAAGTCTTCGAGAAGCTGGGCGGCAAGGTCACCGGCACCATCGAATATCCGGGCTTCGGCATCACCGACTGGTCACCCTTCATCTCCAAGCTGAAGACGATGAACCCGGTGCCGGATGCCATCCATATCTCCTCGATCAATCCCGATGTTGGCGTGCTGATCCGCCAGCTGCGCGCGGCGGGCATGGATACGATGGTGCTCGGCTCCGATGGTTTCGACGACGCGACCCTGGCCAGCGTCGCCGGCGGCGCCGCCAATGTCGACGGCAAGGTCTTCTTCGCCGCCCACGGCTTCCCGACGCCGGGCGGCTCGCTGGCGGTCTTCCAGGCCGAATGCGCCAAGCGGGGTTACGAGATCAACGGTGCCTTCTTCGGTCTCGGCGGCGACGTGATCAAGCTGCTGGTCGGCGCGGCCAAGGCGGCCGGCTCGACCGATCCAAAGGCCATGCTCGAGGCGATCTATACCAAGGGCCCGTTCGAGATCGTGACCGCGCCCACGATTTCCTTCGATAACCCCTGGCATTACCCGGTGAAGGAAGTGCCGGTCATGGGTTTCAAGGATGGCAAGCCCGTCCTGATTTCCTCGACCGTGCCGACCGACGTGCCGCACTTCAAGAAGTGACGGCGATGCTGGAGATCGATGGGGTTTCCATCAACTACGGCCCGGTCAGCGCCGTGCGTAATGTCTCCCTGAAGGTCGAGAAGGGCGAGATCGTCGCCCTTCTCGGCCCCAACGGGGCGGGCAAGACCTCGCTCCTGTCGGCGGCGATGGGCCTGCGGCCGCTGGCCGCCGGCAGCATCCGCTTCAAGGGCGAGGACATGCGCCGGCTCGACACCGAAAGCCGGGTGCGCCGGGGCCTGACCCTGACCCCCGAGGGGCGCAAGGTCTTCGCCAATCTGACCGTCCTCGAGAATCTCGACCTCGGCGCCGCCACGCGGGCCAGGGGCGCGGATTTTCACGCTGACATCGAGATGTGCTTCGAGCTGTTCCCGATCCTCGCCGAGCGCCGGCACCAGACCGGCGGCAGCCTGTCGGGCGGCGAGCAGCAAATGCTGGCGATCGCGCGGGCGCTGATGAGCCGGCCGTCGCTCCTGATGCTGGACGAGCCGTCGCTCGGCCTCGCGCCGCGCATCGTCGGCCAGATCTTCCGCCTGATCCGCGACCTGCGCCAGCGCGACCTGACCATTCTCCTCGTCGAGCAGAATGCCCATGAAGTCCTGCGCTTCGCCGACCGGGCCTATGTGCTCTCGACCGGCGAATGCCGCTACGCCGGGCCCGCCGCCCGGCTGCAGGAAGCGGGCGCCTTGATGCAGGCCTATATCGGCGAACTCGTCGCCTGACGCCGAAAGGATATGCCATGGATTACCTGATCGAACAGGCGCTGAACGGCTTCAGTATCGGCGCGCAATATTCGCTTCTGGCGCTTGGCCTCGCCATCGTCTTCTCCGTCATGGGCCTCGTCAATTTCGCCCATGGCGAATTCATCGGTGTCGCCGGCTATGCCATGTTCGCCATGGCGGCCATGGGCATGACCGATCCCTGGCTGCTGGTCGTCTTCGCCATGGCGACGGTCACCCTCGTCGCCCTGGTGCTGGAGCGGGTCGCCTTCCGTCCCGTCCGCAACGCGCCGCCGACCACCGGCTTGCTGACCGCCTTCGGCGTCGGCATCATCCTGCAGAATCTGTTCCTTCTCATGGTCTCGCCCCGGCCGAAGGCGGTGCCCGAGCTTTCCGCGCTCAACCAGACGGTCGAGGTCGCCGGGCATAATTTCACCATTCTGCAGTTCCTCGAGGTGGGCGTGACCTCGGTCGCCATAGCGGGGCTCGTCTGGTTCCTCAAGGGCACGCGCATCGGCCTCGCCATGCGGGCGGCGGCCCTCGATTTCACCACCGTGCGCCTGATGGGGATGCGGGCGAACCGGGTGATCGCCACCGCCTTCGCCATCTCGGGGCTGCTCGCCAGCATCGCCGCCATCTTCTTCATCGCGCGGCGCGGCGCGATCGATCCCTTCATGGGGCTTCTGCCCGTGCTCAAGGCCTTCGTCGCCTGCGTGCTCGGCGGTTTCGGCAGCCTGCCGGGGGCGGTCGTCGGCGGCCTGTTGCTGGGGCTTGTCGAGGTTTTGCTGATCGTCCTCCTGCCGGACAAGCTGGCGGGCCTGCGCGATGCCTCGGTGTTCCTCATTGTCGGCGTCATTCTCGTGTTCCGGCCGCAAGGCATTCTCGGGCGCCGCGTCGAGCTGGGAGACAAGACCGCATGAACACGATCGCCTTCGCCGAGCGCACGCGCGGCAGCCGGCCGTTCCTCGACGCCCGCCTCGCCGGCAACCTTCGGGGTTCCCTGTGGCTGGTCCTGATCGCCGCCGCCATCGGCCTGTTTGTCATGGCCTTCGGCAGCCCCTTCATCATCCGCCTGACCGCGACCGCCTTCATCAATCTGATCGCCGTCGTCGGGTTGCAGATCTTCATGGGCAATTCCAATGTCGTGAACATCGGCCATGCCGGGTTCATGGCCTTGGGCGCCTATTTCACCGCGATCTTCGCGACACCCGTGATGATCAAGGCGAGCATGATCCCCAACGCACCCTTCGGCCTTGCCGGGGTCGAGGTCGGGGCGCTTTACGCCTTCCTGATCTCGGTCGCGCTCACCAGCCTGATCGGCCTCCTGACCGGCCTCGTCCTGGTACGTCTCGCCGGTATCGCCGCCACCATCCTGACGATTTCGATCCTCGTCATCGTGCAGGGCGTGCTCGTCACCTGGACCGACCTGTTCCGGGGCGCGCAAGCCTTCTTCGGCATTCCGAAGGTGGTCGGCCTTGGCCTGATCATCGTCGCGGCTGCGACCGTCCTCGTCGTCGCCCGGATGTTCAAGGGCTCCCGCCTCGGCGTGCAGCTGCGCGCCAGCGCGACCGATCCGCTCGCCGCCGAGGCGATGGGGGTCGACGTGAAGCGCCTGCGGCTCATCGCCTGGGTGCTGGGCTCGGCCGTCGTCGGCTGTGCCGGGGCGCTCTACGCCCTTTACGCCGGCACGATCAACGCCCGCGCCTTCTACTTCCATACCGCCTTCCTGACCCTGGCCATGGCCATCGTCGGCGGGATGCGTTCGGTCACCGGGGCCATGGTCGGCGTCGCCTTGCTCACCGTCCTTCTCGAGCTGATCCGCGTCGTTGAAGGCGGCATCACGGTCCTCGGCATCGCCTTTCCGGAAATGCTGGGCCTGTCGGGCCTGATGCTCGGCGTCATCATCGTCGCCGTCATGTGCTTCCGCTCCGATGGCTTCATGGGCGGCTACGAGATCGAGGAGGTCTTCGCGATGCTCCGACGTCGCCTCGTGGCCGGAAAGCGGGAGGGCTGACATGCTGAAGGGCAAGACCGCCCTGGTGACCGGGGCCGGGCGCGGCATCGGCCGGGGCATCGCGCTGCATCTCGCCGCGCTCGGCGCCCGGGTCGCGCTGGTCAGCCGGACGACCGAGCAACTGACCAGCCTCGAAGCCGAAATCGCGGCGGCCGGCGGCAGCTCTGTCGCGATCGCCGGCAGCATCGCCGACGAGGCCGGGGTCGAGGCGGTGGTGGGGGCGGCCTATGCCGCCTTCGGCCGGCTCGACATCCTCGTCAACAATGCCGGCATCGTCGAGGAGGCCGCCTTCCTCGACATCTCGATGGAGAGCTGGCAGCGGGTGATCGGCACCAATCTGACCGGCAGTTTCCTGATGATGCAGCGCGCTGCCCGGCGCATGAAGGATCACGGCGGCGGCGCGATCATCAATATCGCCTCGATCGATGCCCGAGGTTACGACGGCCCCCAGGCGTCCTATGTCGCGTCGAAGGCCGGCCTCGTCGGCCTGACCCGGGATGCGGCGACCTCGCTCGCCCGCCACGGTATCCGGGTGAACACCGTCAGCCCCGGCTGGGTGCGGACGCCCATGGTCGAGAATTTCCTCAATCCCGAACAGCTCGACTACATGCTGCACAACTTCAACCGGGTGCCCATGCGCCGCCTGGTCGAAGTCGGGGAAGTCGCGGCGGCCGTCGCCTTCCTGGCCTCGGACGTCGCCTCGGGCATCACGGGCATCGATATCCCGGTCGATGGCGGCACGCTGGCGACGCTCGGCGTCTTCGAATCCCTGCCGGGACAGGGCCCCCGGCATGACGAGACCGGGGAACGCGCCCCGTCCGCCGGCGGGGAGGCCTAGCGGCCGCCGCGCCGGGCCGCCGTCGCCCGGGCCGGCTCGTCGGTCACGATGGCGTCGACGCCAAGATCGATGATGCGGCGGTACATGGCGATCGCCTCGCGCCGGGGCTTCACCGGGTCCTCGGCATCGGCGAAGCCGCCGACGAAGAGCCGAAGCCCGGCGCCCCGGGCATCGTCGACGATGGTCGAGGCGGGCATGGCGCCGCCGTCGGCATAGGTGCCCTGGACGTCCTGGACATCGACCAGCACGGCATCGGCGAAATTGCGCACGGCGCGCAGGCCGTCCGGCGTCTGATAGTCGCCGAAGGTACGGCGGTCGCCGGTCTGGGCGGCATCGCCGGGCCTCCCGGTCGAGGGGCCGAGCACGAAGACCCGCGGATTGCCGCCGGTCGCCCCGAGACGGGCGAAGCTCGACGGCTCGCTGGTGCCGATCATCACGTCGGGCGAGCCGGTCAGCCGGTATTTCTGCAAGGTCGCCAGCAGGCGCGGCTCCATCGGCCGGCCGCGCGCGGCATGGATCGCCGTGTCGTGCAACACGATCAGCAGCGAGATCCGCCGCCGACGCTCCATTTTCCGCCGCTCGACCAGGACCAGCAGGTCCTCGAGAATCGGCGCCGGGAACATGCCGTCGAAACGCGTGCCGCGACCCGCGATGGGTTGGGTCGCCGTCAGTCGGGCATAGTCGCTGTAGAAGGTGAGATCGATCGGCCGGCCAACCGGCGCCGGCTCGCCCTTCAGCGGCGCGGGCGCGGGCAGGAGGGCGGCTGCGTCGGTGTTTTCAGCCAGATTGCGGGCGGTGCGAATCACCTGAACGCCATCCGCCGTCTGGTAGACATCGACGCGGAGCCCATCGGCCCCTTGCGCGATGGCGAGATCGAAGGCCGCGAGGGTCCCTTCGGGGAAGGTGACGGCGGCGCCGTCCCGGGCGAAGACCTGCACCCCGTCTGCCTTTGCCGCCACGGACGCAAGGCCGGACGAGAGGGCAACCAGGCCGGCAAGCAGCAAGTGCCGAAGCATGACCGGCTCTCCACATCAGACAAAACTGCGCCGACCTTAACCGACCCGGCCGGATCTATGAAGGTCGCGATTGCGTGATTTTGCCCCGATGCGGCGTCGGGCCGCGCTTTCGCCGGAAATACCGCGTTTGCGAACGATTTTGTCAGTTGCAAACGGGCGCCGAGTTTGCACACTCCCGCACCATAAGCCGGGCGTTGCGCGAAGCCGGCGTCGAAATCTGGGGAGAAGGCCATGAAGCCGCCATTCCGCAAGGTCAACTATCTGTCCAACGAGATCGGGATCGAGCGCCGCGACAACGGCGAGATGATCCTGCGCCTTGCCGAGCCGCTGGCCGATTACGACCACAACATGATCGTGCCGCTGCGCAAATGGGCGGCGGCGGAACCGGACACCCTGTGGCTGGCCCAGCGCAGCCCCGAGCGGGACTGGCGCAAGGTCACCTATATCCAGGGCCTCGGCTATGTGAACGCGATCGCGGCGGCCATGCTGGCGCGCGGTCTCGGTCCGTCCGATGCCGTCATGGTCCTGTCGGGCAATTCGATCGAACATGCCCTGATCATGTATGGCGCCATCGCCGCCGGGGTTCCCGTCAGCTCGATCAGCCAGGCCTATTCGCTGATGTCGATGGACCATGCCAAGCTGGTCTATGTCTTCGACATGATCAGGCCGAAGGTCATCTTCGTGCAGAACGGCCGCTTCTTCGAGGCGGCGCTGACCAAGCTGAACCTCGACGGCTGCGAGATCGTCTATGTCCAGGACGCGCCGGGCAGTCTGCCGGCGACCGATTTCCGCGACCTGCTGGCGACCCCGGTCGGCCCCGAGGTCGATGCCGCCTTCGAGGCCCTCGGCCCCGACAGCGTGTGCAAATATCTCTTCACCTCGGGCTCCACCGGGATGCCCAAGGCGGTGATCAACACCCACCGGATGCTCTGCGCCAATGTCCGCATGGCGAGCCAGCTCGTGCTCGATCAGGCGGTCTGGCGGGCGGCGGAAGGGGCGCCGGTCGCGGTCGACTGGCTGCCGTGGAGCCATACCTTCGGCGGCAACGCGAATCTGCATGGCGCGCTCTACAATGGCGCCAGCCTCTATATCGACGACGGCCGCCCGCTGCCCGGCCTGTTCGACGAGACGATCGCCAACCTGCGGGAAATCTCGCCGACAACCTATATGAACGTGCCGGTCGCCTATTCCATGCTGCTGTCGGCGATGGAAAAGGACGAGGTCCTGGCGAAGAACTTCTTCGCCAGGCTGAAATTCTGCGCCTATGGCGGCGCCGCCCTGTCGCAGGACCTGTGGGAGCGGTTCCAGGTTCTCGCCGTCAAGGTGACGGGCGAGCGGGTGATCTTCACCACCGGCTGGGGCGCCACCGAAACAGCGCCGGTCGCGACCAGCGTGTTCCGCGAGTCGGAGCGGGTCGGCATGATTGGTCTGCCGCTGCCCGGCGTCGAGCTGAAGCTGGTGCCGACCGCCCATACCTATGAGGTCCGGGTGCGCGGGCCGCTGGTCACCCCCGGCTATTACCTCGATCCGCAGAAGACGGCGGAGGCTTTCGACGAAGACGGCTTCTACCGGATCGGCGATGCCGCCAAATTCCTCGATCCCGAGCATCCCGAGCTTGGCCTCGTGTTCGACGGCCGGGTGGCGGAGGATTTCAAGCTCGATACCGGCACCTGGGTGCAGTCGGGTCGGTTGCGGGTCGATCTGCTCGGTGCCGCCGCGCCGGCTATCCAGGATGCCGTGATCTGCGGTCACGACCGGAAATTCGTCGCGGCCCTGGCCTGGCCCAACTGGGTCGGCCTGCCCAAGGTGGTGACGGACGAGGCGGCCCTCGGCTCGCTCGACACCATGCTGAACTCCAGCCAGCTGGTCGAACATGTCCGCCAGGGTGTCCGCGCGCACAACCGGGCCAATCCGGGATCGTCCACGGTCATCCGCCGGGTGCTGTTCATGGCCGAGCCGGCCAGCCTCGACGGCGGTGAAATCACCGACAAAGGCTACATCAACCAGAAAGCGGCCTTGACCCGCAGGGCCCATCTCGTCGAAAAGCTCTATGCCGATCCGCCGGGGAATGACGTGATCGTGATCTGATGGGTGGTGTCCGGGGCCTATGGATATAGAACTGTTCGTCCGCGCGCTGATCGTCGGCTATGTCGTTGCGGCGCCGGTCGGACCCGTGAATCTGGTCTGCATCCACCGGACATTGCATATTAGCCGGGTGAACGGCTTCATGGCCGGGGTTGGCGGCGCGCTGGCCGACGGTTTGTTCGCCGTCATCGCCGCCTTCGGCCTGACCGCGATTTCGGACTGGATGCTGGCCCATGACGGCTGGATGCGCCTGTTCGGCGGCTTTTTCCTGATCGGGCTTGGCCTTCGCACCTGGATCACGACGCCGAAGGATCGGGAACTCAAGGCCGACGAAGGCTCGATCCCGCACGCCATGGCGGGCACCTTCCTGCTGACGGTGACCAATCCGATCACCATCCTCGGCTTCGCCACGGTGTTCGCCTCGACCGGGCTGGCCGGCGACGGCTCCCTGGCCGGGGCGTCGCTGACCGTGGCCGGCGTCTTCGCCGGCTCGGTGCTGTGGTGGCTGACCCTGGCCTTTCTCGTCGGCCTGCTGCGCGGCCGGCTCGAGGCCCGGGGCCTCGTGCTGATCAACCGCATCTCGGGGGCGGCGATCATGGGCTTTGGCCTCTGGGCCCTGGCCAGCCTGATCTATCACCCGCTGTTCGCCGCCTTCCTGCCGGCGGCGAATTGAACTTCAGCCGCCGCGGACGATGAATTTCGGGTTGCGGAACTCGGGCTTGCCATAGGACAGCGCCGCCCCTTCGAGGGTGGAAACCGTGCCGCCGGCCGACAGCACGACGGCATGGCCCGCCGCGGTATCCCATTCCATGGTCGGCCCCATGCGGGGGTAAAGGTCGGCCGTACCCTCGGCCACCAGGCAGAATTTCAGCGACGAGCCGGCGGCGACCATCGAGGCGACCGGAAGATCGGCCAGGAATTCGTCGGTTTCCTTGTCGCGGTGGCTGCGGCTGGCGACCACGGTGAGACCCGAGGGCGGCACCGGGCGGACCTTGATCGGCTGCGGTGGCAGGCCCTGCTTCCGCACCATGGCGGTGCCGGTGCCGTGACCTGTATGGATCCAGCCCTTGGCCGGCGTGTACACGACGCCGAGGATCGGGATGCCGTCCTCGATCAGGGCGATGTTCACGGTGAACTCGCCGTTTTTCTTGATGAATTCCTTGGTGCCGTCCAGCGGGTCGACCAGCCAGAAGCGGTGCCAGGTCGCGGGATTGCCCGGCGGTAGCTGCCCGGCCGAGGCCGCTTCCTCGCCGACGATGGGAATATCCGGGGTCAGCTTCATCAGCCCGGCGGTGATCACGGCTTCGCCCGCGACGTCGGCATCGGTCACCGGATCATTGGCGCCCTTGGAGCGGACATCGAAATCGGTCTCGTAGATCTTCATGATCTCGACGCCGGCGGCGACGGCGAGATCGGCGATGGCGACGATCAGTTCGGCGCGGGTGGCGGTGTCGAGACGGGGCATGTCAATCCGATACGAGGGTCGAAAACAGCTGGAAGGTTTATAATGGTCCCCAACGCCAAGGCAATGTGAGAAAGCCTCACGCCCGGTCTAATAAGCGATCGCCGCCAGCGCGTCGCGTAACGGCGCCGCCAGCGCCATCGGCCGCCGGCTGTCGCGGTCGACATAGACATGGATGAAGAACCCCTCGGCAGCCGCCACCGTCTCGCCGTCGCGAAACAGGGCGATTTCGTAACGGACCGAGGAGGTGCCGAGCTTGCCGACCCGGATCCCCGCCGTGATCACATCCGGAAAGGCGAGTTCGGCGTGATAGCGGCAACCGGTCTCGACCACGAGGCCGATCTGGCCGCCCTTGTGGATATCGAGCACGCCGCGCTCGATCAGCCAGCCGTTCACCGCCGTGTCGAACAATGAGTAATGCACGACGTTGTTCATGTGGCCGTAGATGTCGTTGTCCATCCAGCGGGTGGTGATGGTGCGAAAGGCCCGGAACTGGTCACGGGTGGCGGGGGGGATACGCGAACTCATGAAACCTCCGGCTTACCAGGCGGCGCGATAGATCGAGAGGGCGTCGCCTTCCGTCACGGCCCGCGGATTGTTCACGAGCAGGCGCTGCTGCTTCATGGCGTCGCTCGCCAGCCGGGGCAGGGCATCCTCGCCGATGCCGACATCGCGCAGGCGCGGCTGCAGGCCGATCCGGGCGGCGAGCAGGGTCAGTTGCTCGATGAAGCCGGCGCAGCGGCTCTGCGCGCTGTCCTCGGCGGCCAGCATCGGGAAGGCATCGGCCGCGATCTCGGCGTAAAGCCCCGCCGCGTCCGGCGCGTTGAAGCGCAGGACATGGGGCAGCATCAGCGCGTTCGACAGGCCATGCGGGACATGGAACAGGCTGCCCACCGGATAGGCGAGGGCATGGACGGCGGCGACCGGCGAATTGGCGAAAGCCTGGCCCGCCAGCATGGAGCCCAGCAGCATGGCGCCGCGCGCCTCGATATTCTTGCCGTCGAACACGGCTTTCTCGATGTTGGCGCCGATCAGCCGCAGGGCCTGGCGCGCCAGCATCCTGGACAGCGGGTTGTTGTTCGGGCTGGCCGAGGCATAGGCCTCGATCGCATGGACCATGGCGTCGACCCCGGTCGCCGCGGTGATCGCCGGCGGCAGGCCGAGGGTCAGCAGGGGATCGAGCACGGCGATATCGGGCAGGATCACGGGGGAGGAGACGCCGCGTTTTTCCTCGGCGCCCACGGTGATGATGGAAACCGGCGTCACTTCCGAACCCGTTCCCGCCGTGGTCGGCACCAGCAGCAGCGGCAGGCGCGGCCCCCTGGCATTGCCGACGCCCCAGGCCCCATCCAGTTCCTCGGCCGAGCCGAGCAGCAGGGCGGCGAGTTTCGCAACATCGAGGGAGGAGCCGCCGCCGAAGCCGATGACGCCGGTCACATCCCCCGCCCGCCCGGCGGCGACCGTCGCGTTCAGCGTCTCCAGCGAAGGATCGGCCTCGACCGTGTCGAAGACGGTGAGGGCAATGCCGGCGGTTTCGAGCGCCGCCAGCGCGGGATCGCACAGGCCGAGACGGCGCAGGCCCGGATCGGTGACGAAGAGAATGCGGGGGCCGAGGCGCTTTGCATGATGCGCAAGCCTCGTCGCCGCGCCCGCCTCGAAGACGATGGACGGCGTCGTGTTGAAGATGAACCCGGACATGGCGCGGCTCCCCCAGAATCGTTTTGTCGGACGTCTTGCGTCGTTATCGGCGGACTGTGACGCGACACGGCGGGCGGATCAACCGCCGCCCGGCGCATCAGGCTCTTGCAGCGATGCAAGACGGGCGCGCAGGCGCGGCGCCGAGAAATCGACGAAGGCGCGCAGCTTGGCGGCCACCAGCCGGCTTTCGGGATAGACGAGATGGACGGGCAGGGGCGGCGGCTCGAAATCCGCCAGCACCCGGACCAGGCGGCCGGCCCGCAGGTCGGCGTCGGCCTGATAGGACAGCACGCAGGTCACGCCCCGGCCCTCGACCGCCGAGGCGACGGCGGCCATGGCGTCATTCACCTCGAGCGGCGGGCTGAGCGCGATCGTCTGCGC
>NZ_JBAQRT010000328.1:0-5302 GCF_049306435.1 Zavarzinia sp. | reverse complement strand
GGGCCGACAGGCCCGCCGCCTTCAGCCGCCGCCAGAGCAGGGACCAGTCCGGCGCCGGCAGGCCGTCCCGCGCCCGCAGCAGCCGGCCCCAGGACAGCCAGTGCGAATCCGCCGCCATCAGCCGGCTGTAGGCGAGGAAGTCGGCGAGGGTCCAGGGCTCCCGCCCGATCGCCAGCAGGGCGCATTCGGGCGGCAGGGCGGCGCCGTTCATCAGCTGGTGATTGTAACCCGAAAGAAAACAATCGAGAAAGCGGCGGGTTTCCGCCGGCAGGCCGGCGATCGTCGCCCGAGCCGCGTCGCGAAAGCCGAACAGGCGCAAGGAGCGGTCGAGATCGAGGGCCAGCGGCCCCGCCATTTCCGCGACCCGGCCGAGGGCGACCCGGCGCATGATCTCGATCTGGCCAAGGCGCAGGTGTGCGTGGACGAGGCCAAGGCCGGTGAACAGATCCTCGTCCGTTTCCGCCTCGATGAAGGGGATCTGTTGCTCGCTCCAGCGGATCACGAGCGGCCGGGCGAGGGGGGCGCCGCGCGGCACCATGGCCAGCCGGTCATCGAGATCCAGCCGGCGGGGCGGGGTGGAAAACACCGCCCGCAACGCAAGGGCCGCGCCGACGGCGGCACCCCAGACCTTGTCCATCCCGCAACGCTCCGAACGCAACCACGAAACCGTGGCGGCCGAGCGTCGGAAACAGGGAAACCGGCGTCAGCTCGCCTTGATGTAGTGTCCATCCTGATAGATCAGAGGCGCGATGTCGCCGAAAAGTCGAACCGAGTCGACCTTGCCGACGAAGATCGTGTGGGTGCCATAGATCATCAGGGCATCGACGGTGCAGAAGATGTTGGCCTGGGCGTCGGTAAGGAACGGCACGCCCTTGTCGTTGTCGGACCAGTCGCCGGCCGAGAAACGCTCCGCCCCCTGCAGCTTGCCGCCAAAGGCGCCGGCGACATCGGCATGGGCGTTGTTCAGCAGGTTCACGCAGAAGCGGGTGCCGCTGGTCATGACGGGATGCAGGCTGGCGCTCTGGTTCACGCAGACGAGGATGGCCGGCGGATCGGTCGTCACCGAGGTGACGGCGGTCGCGGTCATGCCCTGGCGTTCGCCGCCGTCGCCGGTCGAGATCACGGTGACGGTGGCCGCCAGGCGGCGCATGGCGCCCTTGAAGGCGGCGGCCAGTTCGGCGGGGGGCTGGGAAGGGGCGTCGGGCATCGGATCTGTCCTCGGATACTGGCGGCACGGTTCGATGCACCCTGCCGGTCGCGTCAATAGAGCCGAATTTCCACCATTGTCGCAAGATCGCCATCGTCTGCTTGAGGGAGACGGAGCCGCGCCCGCTGCTTAGTCCTAACAGACGATGCCGCCCCCCGTCGCCCGCACCCATGATCCGGCCAAAGCCAGGGGGTCGCGTCATCGCGGCCGTTGCGCGACGACACGGGAAGGATCGAGACATGGACGGAAGCAGCGACGTCAATCTGCAGGTGCCGACGGCGGCGGAAATGGTGGCGCGGGCGCGGGCCCTTGTTCCCGTGTTGCGGGAGAGGGCGGCGGCGACCGAAAAGGCCCGCCGCGTTCCCGACGAGACGATCGCCGACTTCCAGGCCGCCGGCCTGTTCCGCATCCTCCAGCCCAAGCGCTGGGGCGGTTACGAAATGCATCCCTCGGTGTTCTACGACGTGCTGATGACCCTCGCCGAGGGCGACATGTCGCCGGCCTGGTGCTATGGCGTGATCGGCGCCCACAACTGGCAGATGGCCCTGTTCGAGGACCAGGCGGCGCAGGATGTCTGGGGCCAGGATACCTCGGTCCTCATCTCCTCGACCTATATGATGACCGGCAAGGCCATGCCGGTCGAGGGCGGCTACCGCTTCTCCGGGCGCTGGCGCTTCTCGTCGGGCTGCGAGCATTGCGACTGGATCTTCCTCGGCGGCATGGTCGATCCCGACAGCGGCAACCTGGATGCCCGCACCTTCCTGCTGCCGCGCAAGGATTACCAGATCGTCGATACCTGGGACACCCACGGCCTGCGCGGCACCGGCAGCCACGACATCGTGGTCGAGGATGTGTTCATCCCCGAATATCGCACCCACAAGATGGCCGACGCCCTGATGTGCATGAGCCCGGGTAACGCCATCAACACCTCGCCCATTTACCGCCTGCCCTTCGCCCAGGTCTTCATCCGTTCGGTCTCGACCTCGACCATCGGCGGGCTGCAGGCGATGATCGATGCCTTCATCAAATATGCCGCCAAGCGCGTGACCGTGACCGGCGCCAAGACCGCCGAGGACGCGACGGCCCAGCTCGTCATCGCCGAGACCCTGTCGGCGATCGACGAGATGAAGGTGCTGCTCCACCGCAATATCGGCAAGATGTACGACGACGCGGTGAAGGGCGAATTCACCACGATCGAGGAACGCATGATGTATCGCTTCCAGTCGGCCGACGTGCCCGAGCGCTGCATCAATCTCGCCCAGCGCATCTTCAAGGCCGGCGGCGGCGCCGCGGTGTTCAACGGCCTGGCGTTCTCGCGCATCTTCCGCGACATCTCGACCGGCAAGGCCCATGCGGCCAACCAGTCGGATTCGATCGGGCGCAACTGGGGCGGCGTCGTGCTGGGGCTCGACAACAAGGACTTTTTCATCTGATCCTTCCCGCCCCCGGCGCCGCGCCGGGGGCGCGACAGAATAATGGGGGCCGGGCCGGAACATGCAGCCGCTGCAGTATCATACGCTGAAAGTCGCCGCCGTCGTCGAGGAGACGCCCGACGCCAGGTCGGTGATCTTCGAGGTGGGCGAGCCCCTGCGCGAGCGGTTCGCCTACAAGCCCGGCCAGTTCCTCACCCTTCGCGTCGGCGAGGGGGAGGCTTCGGTCGCCCGCTGTTATTCCCTCGCCTCGTCGCCCTTCACCGGGGAGGCGCCCAAGGTGACGGTGAAGCGGGTTGCCGGCGGCCGTGCCTCCAACTGGGTGTGCGACAATCTTCGCCCGGGCGATGTGGTCGACGTGTTGCCCCCCGCCGGCGTCTTCACGCCGAAAAATCTCGACCGCGACCTGCTGCTGTTCGCCGGCGGCAGCGGTGTTACCCCGGTGATGTCGATCCTGAAGTCGGCGCTGCTGAAGGGGCGCGGCCATGTCGTTCTGGTCTATGCCAATCGGGACGAGAAATCGGTGATCTTCGCCGCGGAACTGCGCCGCCTCGCCGCCGAGAACCCCGGCCGGATGACCGTGCTGCACTGGCTGGAATCGGTGCAAGGCCTGCCCTCGCCCGAGCAGATCGCCGCCCTCGTCCAGCCCTATGCCCCCACCCATGACGCCTTCATCTGCGGCCCCAGCCCCTTCATGGACGGCGTCGTCGCCGCGCTTTCCGCCCTCGGGGTCGAGCGCGGCCGGGTGCATCTGGAAAAATTCATTTCCCTCGACGGCGATCCGATCGCCGCCGTCGCCGCCATCGAGGCGCAGGCCAGGGCGGCCGAAAGCGGCCCCCGCGCCGAGGCGGAAGTGTTGCTGGACGGTGAAACCCACACGATCCCATGGCCGACCGCGCGCCATCTGCTCGACGTCATGCTCGACGCCGGCATCCAGGCGCCCCATTCCTGCCGGATGGGCAGCTGCAGCGCCTGCATGTGCAAGCTGGAGGCGGGCGAGGTGAAAATGTCCAAGAACAGTGTCCTCGACAAGACCGACCTCGCCGAGGGCTGGATCCTGGCCTGCCAGGCCCTGCCGCTGACCGACAAGGTGAAAGTCTCCTTCCCCGAGTAGGGCGACCTGCGCCGTAGTCCATGCAGACGATGATCGTCTTCCCCGTTCGTCTAGGGTCAGGAGACGAGAAGGGTAACGGCCCTCGAGGGCGCGAGACCTGAACAAAACGGTGGAGGAAAGCGTGTCGATCCGGGAATTGGGATATGTCGTCGTCGGCTCGACCGACAATGCGAAATGGCGGCAGTTCGCGACCGAGGTTCTGGGCCTCATGGCGGAAGACGCGCCGGATGGCCGCCTGCATCTGAAGATGGACGGGCGCCGCTTCCGCTTCCTGATCCTGCCGGCGGCCGAGGATGGCCTGATCGCCTCGGGCTGGGAGGTGCAGGACCAGATCGCCTATCGCACCGCGCGCGAGACCCTCGCCGGCAAGGGCGTGGAGATCACCGACGGCAGCGCCGAGGATGCCGCGATCCGCTACGTGCAGGAATATTTCACTTTCGCCGATCCCTCGGGCAACCGGCATGAAGTCTATTGGGGGCCGATCTCCGACTTCGCCCGTTTCCAGTCGCCCATCGGCGTCTCGGGCTTCGTGACCGAGGGCATGGGGCTTGGCCATGTCGTGCTGCCCGCGCCCTTCGCCTTCGAGGAAACCCACAAGTTCTGGACCGAGGTCGCCGATTTCGGCCTGTCGGACATCCTGAAGATCTCGATGCTGCCGGGGATGCCGCCGCTGCGCATCCAGTTCTATCACTGCAATCCGCGCCAGCATTCCCTCGCCCTCGCGGAAATGCCGAGCCCGGCCAACTGCATCCACGTGATGATCGAGGTCGACAGCATCGACGAGGTCGGCCGCGCCCTCGACCGCGTGGCGCAATATCAGGTGCCGGTGGTCATGAGCCTCGGCCGTCACGTCAACGACGACATGATTTCCTTCTACATCGTGACCCCGGGCAACTTCGCCCTCGAATACGGCTGGGGGGGCGTGGTGAAGGACTGGACCAATCATCAGGTGTTCGAGACGACGACGCCGAGCCATTGGGGCCATCGCCTCGGCGGTTGATTCAGGTTTTGCGCACCCGGGTCCCGCCTTCCGGGTGAACAAGGGCGGGGGAGTGTCGTCGGTCAACGGTCTTTTCGAGCCTCGGTCGATGCCGGCGATACCCCCCGATCCTGTGCCAATGCTCATTGGAAGCAGGCAAGGGCGCGGACTAGATTGGCAAAAAAGGCACGCCTGTCACGAACAGGCGGCCGTCCGGGCGGCAGCGCCGCCGGCATGGGGAGGAGAGCGGCTAGATGGCCAAGAGATCGCTGGGCATTGTGATGGCGTTGTTCATCGGCATCATCGCCGTCTACGCCTTCTATCCGCGCGGCCTGCCCCATTTCCCGGACACTGAAACCAACCCGGCTCGCCTGCGTGTCAATGGCGTCGCCTCGATCGGCGACCGGCTGATCGCTGTCGGCGAAAGCGGCCATGTCCTGATCAGCGACGACGCGGCCGCGACCTGGCGCGACGCGCGCATCCTGCCCGGGGCCGGGCTCACGCGGCTGGACTCGACCCTGACCCAGGTCGCGGCGGTGGGCGGCAGCGTCGCCCTGGCCGTCGGCCATGAC
>NZ_JBAQRT010000327.1:0-11001 GCF_049306435.1 Zavarzinia sp. | reverse complement strand
GTCGGCGCCCGTGTCTTCGCCAGCCCGCTCGCCCGCCGCATCGCCAAGGATTCGGGTGTCGATCTCGCCGCCGTGAAGGGCTCCGGCCCCCACGGCCGCATCGTGAAGGCGGATGTCGAAGCCGCCGCCAAGGCGCCCAAACCGGCCCCGGCCGCTGTTGCCGCCGCCGCCGCGGTCGTGGCGCCGGCCCCGGCATCGAAGCCGGCCGTGTTCCCGTTCCCCGAGGGCTCCTTCACCTCGATCCCGAACGACGGCATGCGCAAGACGGTGGCCAAGCGCCTGACCGAGGCGAAATCGACCATCCCGCATTTCTATCTGACCATCGATTGCGAGCTGGACGAGCTGCTGGCCCTGCGCGGCCAGCTGAACGCCAAGTCGCCGGTCAAGATTTCGGTCAACGACTTCATCCTGCGGGCCTCGGCCCTCGCGCTGAAGAAAGTGCCGGCGGCCAACGCGACCTGGACCGACGAGGCGATCCTGCGCCACAAGCACGCCGACGTCGCGGTGGCGGTCGCCATCGATGGCGGTCTGATCACCCCGATCGTCTTCAACGCGGAGGCCAAGGGCCTCGCCACCATCGCGGCCGAGACCAAGGACCTTGCCGAGCGGGCGCGGTCGCGCAAGCTGAAGCCGGTGGAATATCAGGGCGGCACCTTCTCGATCTCCAATCTCGGCATGTTCGGGATCAAGGAATTCGCCGCCGTGATCAACCCGCCGCATGGCGCCATCCTGGCGATCGGCGCCGGCGAGAAGCGGCCGGTGGTGAAGGGCGGGGCCCTGGCGGTCGCGACCGTCATGACCGTGACCCTGTCCTGCGACCACCGGGTGGTCGACGGCGCGGTGGGTGCCGAATTCCTCGCCGCCTTCAAGGGTCTGATCGAAGACCCGATGACCATGATGCTGTGAGGAGACGAAGATGGCTGAGAATTTCGATGTCATCATCGTCGGCGGCGGGCCGGGCGGCTATGTCGCGGCGATCCGCGCGGCGCAGCTGGGCTTCAAGACCGCCGTCGTCGAGAAGAAGCACCTGGGCGGCATCTGCCTGAACTGGGGTTGTATCCCGACCAAGGCCTTGCTGCGCTCGGCCGAGATCTATCACTACATGCAGCACCCCGGCGACTACGGCCTGTCGGTCACCGGGGCCAGCTTCGACATCAAGAAGATCGTCGAGCGTTCGCGCGGCGTCTCCAAGCGCCTGAACGGCGGCGTCGCCTTCCTGATGAAGAAGAACAAGGTCACCGTCATCGACGGTGTCGCCAAGTTGACCGGCGCGACCTCGGTCACCGTCACCACGGACGGCGCCAAGGTTGGCGATTATGCGGCGAAGCACGTCATCCTGGCGACCGGCGCCCGGCCCCGCGCGCTGCCCGGCCTCGAGCCGGACGGCAAGCTGGTCTGGACCTATTTCGAGGCCATGGTGCCGGAGTTCACGCCGAAGTCGCTGCTCGTCGTCGGCTCGGGCGCCATCGGCATCGAATTCGCCAGCTTCTACCGGACGCTGGGCGTCGAGGTCACGGTGGTCGAGGTTCTGCCGCAGATCCTGCCGGTCGAAGACGAGGAAATCGCCGCCCATGTGAAGAAGCGCCTGGAAAAGCAGGGGATGAAGATCATCACCTCGGCCAAGGTGCTGGGCCTGAAGAAAGGCGCCGACAGCGTCACCGCGACGATCGAGGATGCCAAGGGCGCGAAATCCGAACTCACCGTCGACCGGGTGATTTCGGCCGTCGGCGTCGTCGGCAATATCGAGGATCTGGGCCTCGAAGCCCTGGGTGTTGTGACCGAGAAGGGCTGCATCAAGATCGACGGTTTCGGCCGGACCAATGTGCCCGGGCTTTACGCCATCGGCGACGTCGCCGGCCCGCCCATGCTGGCTCATAAGGCCGAGCACGAGGGCGTCATCTGCGTCGAGGCCATCGCCGGCAAGCATCCGCATCCGATGAAGAAGGAACAGATCCCGGGCTGCACCTATTGCAACCCGCAGGTCGCCTCCGTCGGCCTGACCGAGAAGAAGGCCAAGGAGGCCGGCTACGACGTGAAGGTCGGCCGTTTTCCCTTCACCGGCAACGGCAAGGCGATTGCCCTCGGCGAGGATCAAGGTCTGGTGAAGACGATCTTCGACGCCAGGACCGGGCAATTGCTGGGCGCCCACATGGTCGGGGCCGAGGTCACGGAACTGATCCAGGGCTTCGTCGTCGCCATGGGGCTGGAGACCACGGAAGAGGAGTTGATGCACACGGTATTCCCGCATCCCACCCTCTCCGAAATGATGCATGAAGCGGTGCTTGACGCTTACGGTCGGGCCATTCACATCTAGGGCATGACGATGAACGATCTTCCGGCCATCAAGGACGTCAGCGATCAGGTGAAGGCCCGCGTTCAGCGGACCCCGAAACCCGACTGGCTGCGCGTCAAGGCCCCGAACAGCCCGGAATATGCGGAAACGCGCCGGCTGATGCGCGACCTCCGCCTCAATACCGTGTGCGAGGAGGCGGCCTGCCCCAACATCGGGGAGTGCTGGAAGAAGAAACACGCGACGGTGATGATCCTGGGCGATACCTGCACCCGGGCCTGCGCCTTCTGCAACATCAAGACCGGGATGCCCGCGCATCCCGATCCCGACGAGCCGGACAATGTCGCGATCGCGGTCGGCGAGATGGGCCTCGAACATGTGGTCATCACCTCGGTCGACCGCGACGATCTCGCCGACGGCGGCGCCAGCCAGTTCGTGAAGGTGATCCAGCGCCTGCGCGAGACGGCGAAAAACACCACGATCGAAATCCTCACCCCCGATTTCATGCGGAAAGACGGGGCGGTGGAGGCCGTGGTGAAGGCGCGTCCCGACGTCTACAATCACAACCTCGAAACCGTGCCGCGGCTTTACCCGACCATCCGGCCGGGCGCGCGCTATTTCCATTCGCTTCGCCTCTTGAACCAGGTGAAGGAACTGGATCCGACGGTGTTCACCAAGTCGGGCATCATGGTCGGCCTCGGCGAGACCAAGGCCGAGGTCTATCAGGTCATGGACGACCTGCGTTCGGCGGATGTCGACTTCATCACCATCGGCCAGTATCTTCAGCCGACTCCGAAGCACGTCGCGGTGGATCGGTTCGTCACGCCCGAGGAATTCGCCGATTACGCCATCATGGCGCGGGCGAAGGGTTTCCTGATGGTTTCCGCCTCGCCGCTGACGCGCTCGTCGCACCACGCGGGCGAGGACTTCGTGAAGCTGAAAGCCGCGCGGGAGGCGAAGCTCTCCGCGTCGGCGTGACTAGAGATGGATGAATGCCGCGCTATACCGAAGTGAAGACGCTGCCCTATAGCGCGGCCCAATTGTTCGATCTTGTCGCCGATATCGCCAGATATCCCGAATTCCTGCCCTGGTGCGTCGGCGCGCGCATCCGCGCCAAGGGCGAGGATCTCGTCATTGCCGACCTCATGATCGGCTTCAAGGCCTTCCGCGAGCGCTTCACCTCGGCCGTCTCGCTGATGCCGCCGGACAATATCGACGTGACCTTCACCGAAGGCCCCTTCGCCTATCTGAAGAACCATTGGCGCTTCCTGCCGACGCCGGACGGCAGTCCCGGCTGCGTCATCGACTTCCTGGTCGATTTCGAGTTCAAGAACAAGGTTTATCAACAGGTTATCGGCGGTGTCTTCGAGGATGCCGCAAGGCGGATGGTCGCCGCCTTCGAAACCCGTGCCCACGCCCTTTACGGCGAAGCAGGGGCCGCCGCCTGAGAGGTTGACCATGAATTGCGAGCGGCCTAGCGTCGCCCCCCACAGTATTTAGGGAGAGGCGGAACATGGTCGTCGTCGCAACGGGCGAACAGGGCAGTGACATCGGCGCGGTGCGCGAGGCGCATCGTTTCGACGAGGCGAGGCTGGCCGCCTATCTCGAAGGCGCCATCCCGGGCTTCGCCGGCCCGATGGAGGTCACCCAGTTCAAGGGCGGCCAGTCCAACCCCACCTATCTGCTGACGACGCCCTCGCGCCGCTATGTCCTGCGCAAGAAGCCGCCGGGCAAGCTGCTCGCCTCCGCCCATCAGATCGAGCGGGAATACAAGGTGATCGAGGCCCTGGCGAAGACCGACGTGCCGGTCGCCCCGGCGCTGACCCTTTGCGAGGACGCGGAAGTGATCGGCACCGCCTTCTACGTCATGGGCCATGTAGAGGGCCGGGTGCTGCGCGACCCGCAACTGCCGGGCATGACCCCGGCGGAGCGCGCCGCCATTTACGATTCGATGAACGACGTGCTGGCGCGGATGCACAGCGTCGATGTGAATGCCGTCGGCCTCGGCGATTTCGGCAAGCCCGGCAATTATTTCGAGCGCCAGATCGGCCGCTGGTCCAAGCAATACGAATTGTCGCGCACCGCCGACGTGCCGGCGATGGACCTTCTGATGGCCTGGCTGCCGGCCAATATTCCGGCGGGGGAACATGTCTCGCTGGTGCATGGCGATTACCGGCTGGAAAACACCATCTGCCATCCGACCGAGCCGCGCATCCTCGCCGTGCTCGACTGGGAGTTGGCGACGCTCGGCCATCCGCTGGCCGATCTCGCCTATAATTGCATGCCCTATCACATCGCCGACCCGACCATGGGCAATCTGATGGGCGTCGATTTCGCGGCGACCGGCATTCCCAGCGAGGCCGATTATCTGAACGCCTATTGCCGGCGCACCGGACGGGACGGCATTCCCCATTGGGAATTCTATCTCGCCTTCTCGATGTTCCGCCTGTCGTCGATCGCGCAGGGCGTCTACAAGCGCGGCCTCGACGGCAACGCCAGTTCGGAAAAGGCGACGATGTATGGCACCGTCGCCGTCTTCCTCGCGGAACTCGCCCGCGAGACCCTGCGCGGCGCCGGCCGGGACATCTGATATCCCGGCCCGCCGTCACCTGCCTCAGAACTGGCGGGTGATGCGCATGAAGGCTTCGTCGGCGAAATCGACGGTGGAAAGGGCGTTCTTGTTGTCGTCTTCCGCCTCGAAGATGGTGGCGTAGAGATCGAGCTGCCAGTCGCCGTCGGGCTTCCATTTCACGCCGGGCTGGATCATGGCGCCGCCCCGCAGGTCGTAGAGCACCGAGAAATCGAAGCGCCATTCGAGGGTGGGCGAGGGCTGCTGGATCGCCAGCGCCACCGCGTGATAGCCGTCGACCCCGCCCGGATCGGTCTCGGCGTTGCCGCCGTAACCGTCGAGGTGGCGGCCGAACAGGTCGCTTTCCGATTTGTAGAGATATTGCGCGACGATATAAGTCGCCGGGAAGTCCTCGCTGAAGCGATGGTATTTCTCGAAGACGAGGGCGAAGCTGACTTCGTTCGCCGTGATCGGCTTCTGCGACAGGGACGGGCTGGTGAATTTCTTGTCCGGCGTGTAGGAGGCTTCGGCGCGGACGATCAATTGATCGAACAGCGTGCCCGGATCATCCTCGAAGATGTAGTTGGCGCCGGCGCCGAAGACATTCTCGTAAGGGTAATAGCGCTCGATATGGCCGCGCAGCCCGCCGAACAGGGCGAAGAACGTGTCGAGTTCCGCGCCCGCCAGCGCATGATTGTTGCCGACATCGAAGGCGCCGAGCAGGCCCGTCGCCGGCTGGAAATCATTGACGGCGGCATTGAGCCCGGTGGTGCCGTTCAGCCGCACCTGGGTCGCATAGTCGAACCATTCCTGCGCCGACGTGACGCCATTGACCGGATCGATTTCAAACGGCGTGTCGGCCAGCGGCCCGACACCGGACTTGGTCCAGCGATAGATACCATCCGGGTTGCGCCGGCTGGTGGCGACGAACTGCAGGCCCAATTGCTCGAACTGCGCCCGCAGGCGGCCCCCCACGTTCCAGTTGGAATCGGTCCAGTCATAACGGTCATGAACCGTGAACTGGTCGGGGATGACATTATAGGGCGTCGAGGGATTATTGGTGACGGATGGGTTGAACTGCTGGATATAACCCTCGACCTCCCATTGGGAATCGATCTGATACGACGTGCGAAGCGCGAGCGCCGGCACGCGCTTGTCCGAGAATTCCTCGGCCGCCGGATCGAGGATCAGGTGACGGCGCAGATCAAGGCCGTTCGGCAGGTCGAGGACGCGGAAGAACAGGGATTCGCCCCAGGCGATCTGCTGATTGCCGGCCCGGATGAACAGGGGACCGTCCGAGAAATCGAGATAGGCCGCCGGCAGGTCGAGCATGTAGTCGCTGCCCGAGACCTCGAGCAGGGAGCCCCGGTCACCGCCCCGGACCGGCGTCTCGAAGAAGCGGGTATCGCCATTGTCGTCATAGACGTTCCAGTCGAAGTAACCCCGGCCGGTGACATGGGCCTTCAGATTGTCGCTGAAGGCGGCGTCGAGGTTCAGCTCCATGCGCGTCGCGAAGAGATTGAAATCATTTTCGGCGCTGCGCGCCGGACGATGCGCGGTGGTGGGCAGGCCGGGGATCAGCGGGTTCATCGGCACATCGACGCCGTTGTAGATATTGCCCTGGGTATTGAAGGGGTTCTCCTCGTCCCCCAGTTTCACCGCGACCTCCTGGCGGACATAGCCGGAAAAGCTGATGTCGACCGCGAGGGCCGGGGTCGCCACCCCCGCGATGCACGCGCAAAGCAGCGACAGGCGGATTGCGTTGTAACTTGTCCTGTTCATTTTCCCACTCCCTGGCCCGGTTCTCGTTTTTTCATCGCCGGGATGCGGACATGGCTCCGCCCTTTGGGCGCCCTGATGCCTCAGGTCCGCGCCCATCGGATGCGCTCATGGTCTTCCCGGTGATTCCTCCCTTTGTTGCTTCCACAATGGGGGTATTCTGACCCGATACCTCCCCCCGATCGGGGTGGGTTGTCAGGCGGCGGGGGGAGCGCTAGCGGGGGGGGCATACGGCTGCAGATTGCTTTCATGCGCCGTAACCTTTAACCAGAAGCTGTAGCTTCCTTTCCTCGGCTTCTTCGGTAAACGACCATGCTTCAGATCGCCCGCCTTGCCGCGCTCTTGCTGACGGCCCTCGGCAGCACGGCTTGTGTCCAGATGAAAAATCCGGCGACCACGGCGCCTGACAATGTCTTCTACTATCCCGGAAAGGCGCAGGATCTGGCCATGTGCTGGCTGAGGGCGGGGCCGGTGAATGATCGCTGTCTTGAATCGAACACCCTCGCCGCTGCCGTCGCCGAAGATGGCAATACCTATCTGATCCGCTGCCAGCGCACACAGGTGATCGGCCCCGGAGCCGGCGCGGCCGGTGCCGGAATCATGGGCTTCATCATCGGTCAGGCGGTCGACCGCATGGCCGAGGATTCCTTCGATCCCGATCCGGCCAAAAACACGGTTTTCATGGCGGCCTTTCGCAATATCGCGGCCGATAGGGTTGAAACCCGCCTGTGGATGACCGAGACGCTTATTCTCAACGAGACGCGGTTCAACGACCTCAAGGCCTCTCTCGATTCTTGCGCCGGTGGCGCGCCTCAGGCGGCTGGCCCCGAAAGCGCCAGTGGACTGAGACCGCTTCAGCCGACGACCGTCGCGGTCCCCGATATCGATCCGGCGACCATCGGCAAGACAGAAACCCCGTCAGGGGCGACGAAGACCGTCCAGCCCAAGGCGACGGCGAAATGACCCGCAGCCGTCGCTACCGCTTCTGACGGAAGAAATCCCGCAGCAGGGTCGCCGCCGCCTCGCCACCGATGCCGTCGTAAATCTCGGGCGCGTGGTGGCAGGTTGGCTGACCGAAGAAACGGGGGCCGCTGGTGATGGCGCCGCCCTTGGGATCGTCCGCGCCGTAATAGAGGCGGCGCAGGCGGGCGAAGGAAATGGCGCCGGCGCACATGGCGCAGGGCTCCAGCGTGACATAGAGATCGAGGCCAGTCAGACGCTCGTCGCGGCGCGCGGCGCAGGCGGCGCGGATCGCCAGGATCTCGGCATGGGCGGTCGGATCGTTCAATTCCCGGGTGCGATTGCCGGCGGCGGCGATCACATCCCGAGTCGCGGGATCGAGGATGACGGCGCCCACGGGCACTTCACCCCGGGCGGCGGCGGCCCGGGCTTCGTCGAGGGCGATATCCATCGGCGTCTTGGTCATGGCATAACGAAATTACACGACTATGATCCGGCCATGTCGACAAACGAAAAACCCCGCAAGACCCCGGCCGTAAAGGCCAAGGCAGATGCCAAACCCGCCACCCCGCAAACGTCGCCGGACGACGGACCGGAGCGAATCGCGAAATATCTGGCGAGGGCCGGCATCTGCTCGCGCCGCGACGCTGAGAAGTTGATCGGGGAGGGCAAGGTCGCGGTCGACGGCGTCACCCTGAACAGTCCGGCCTTCAAGGTGACCGGGTCCGAGAAGATCACGGTCGAGGGCAAGGTGGTGGGCTCGCCGTCAAAAGCGCGGCTGTGGCGCTTCCACAAGCCGCGCGGCCTCGTCGTCTCGCACAAGGACGACCAGGGCCGCATGACGGTCTTCGACTTCCTGCGCAGCCAGGGCCTGCCCCGGGTGATCTCGGTCGGTCGGCTCGATCTGAATTCGGAAGGCCTGCTGCTGCTGACCAATGACGGCGAACTGGCCCGCAAGCTGGAATTGCCCGCCAATGGCTGGATCCGCCATTACAAGGTCCGGGTCGCGGGCGAGATCGATGTCGCGCGGCTGGAAGCCCTGAAGAAGGGCATCACCATCGATGGTGTCCGCTATGGCTCGATCGAGGTCGAGATCGACCGTATCGGCGGCTTGAACGCCTGGCTCTACGTCAGTTTGACCGAGGGCAAGAACCGCGAGATCCGCAAGGTCATGGACCATCTGCGCCTGTCGGTGAACCGGCTGCAGCGCGTCTCCTACGGGCCTTTCGATATCGAGAAGCTGGAGCCGGGCGATGTCGCCCCCATCGGTCAGGCCATCATCGACAAGATCATGAAGGGCGAGGAAGTCCTTTACGAAAAGCCGGTGCCCAAACTGACGAAGCCACCCCGGGCGGAAAAGGCGGAAGGCGACGATCGGCCGGAGGGCCGCAAGTCCTCCGGGCCGAAGACCGAAGGTCTGAGGCCCGAGGGGCGCAAACCCTTTGGCGCGAGGTCTGATGGAGACCGGCCGGAGGGCCGCAAATCCTTCGGGCCAAAAACCGAGGGCGCCAAGCCTGAAGGTCGGCGGTCGTTCGGCGCCAAACCCGAGGGCGGCAAGGCCGAAGGTCGCAAGCCCTTTGGCGCGAGGGCTGAAGGGGACCGACCGGAAGGCCGCAAATCCTTCGGGCCAAAGACCGAAGGTGGCAAACCTGAAGGTCGGCGATCGTTCAGCGCCAAACCCGAGGGAGACAAGGCCGAAGGTCGCAAGCCCTTTGGCGAGAGGACTGAAGGGGACCGGCCGGAGGGCCGCAAGTCCTTCGGGCCGAAGACCGAAGGCGCCAAGCCTGAAGGTCGGCGATCGTTCGGTGCCAAACCCGAGGGCGGCAAGACCGAAGGTCGCAAGCCCTTTGGCGCGAGGACTGAAGGGGACCGGCCGGAGGGCCGAAAGTCCTTCGGGCCGAAGACCGAAGGCGCCAAGCCTGAAGGTCGGCGGTCGTTCGGCGCCAAACCCGAGGGCGCTAAGACCGAAGGTCGCAAGCCCTTTGGCGCGAAGTCTGAAGGCGTAAGGCAGGAGAGGCGGCCAGGGGGCCGACCGCCAACGGATGGCAAGCCGCGGGGCGAGAAACCAGCCCGTCCGGCCGCCGATCGTTCTTCCCGTCCGACGAAGGGGCCGCGTGATGCGAATCGTCGCCGGCCGTAATCGCGGCAAGATCCTCGCCGAGCCCGAGGGCCGCGGCGTCCGCCCCTCCAGCGACCGGCTGCGGGAAGCGGTGTTCAACATGCTCTACAGCCGCGGCCTGCCGCAGGATGCCATGGTGCTCGACGTCTTCGCCGGCACCGGGGCCATGGGGCTTGAAGCCTTCTCGCGCGGGGCTTCCCGCGTCGCCCTGATCGAGAAGGACCCGGCCGCCCTGAAGTTGGTCAGCGAGAACGTGAAGCGGCTGCGGGGCGAGGGGGCCTGTGCCGTGCTGGGCCGGGACGCGGCCAAGCCCGGCGCGCCGCCGCCCGGCTTCAAGGCCGATCTCGCCTTCCTCGATCCGCCTTACGGCAAGGGATTGTGCGAAGTGGCGCTGGCCGCGCTCGATGCCGCCGGCTGGCTGTCGCCCGGTGTTCTCGTCATCGCGGAACACGAGCGAAAGGAAAACCCGGTCTGGCCGGAAGGCTTCGTTGCCGAGGACCGGCGAACCTATGGCAAGGGCGCTGTCACCTTCCTGTCGCGGGGGTGATCAGCGCCGGCCGAACAGCCGCTCGATATCGGGTAATTTCAGTTCGACATAGGTCGGCCGGCCGTGATTGCACTGACCGGAATGAGGCGTCGCCTCCATTTCGCGCAGCAGGGCATCCATCTCGGGAAAGGTCAGGCGCCGCCCGGCCCTGACCGCCGAATGGCAGGCGAGGGTGCCGCAGACCTCGCCCATCTTTTCCTCGAGGGCGAAGGAATCGCCGAGTTCCGCGATCTCGTCCGCGAGGTCGCGGATGAGGCCCGGCACGTCGACCCGGCCAAGCAGGGCCGGCACTTCCCGCACCACGACGGCGCCCTGGCCGAAGGGCTCGACGACAAGGCCAAGGCGGGCGAGATCGTCGGCCTTGGCGGCGATCCGCGCGGCGCCGTCGCCGTCGAGATCGACCACCTCGGGGATCAGCAGCATCTGGCGCTTCACGCCGCCGTCCGAGGCGATGGCGTTCTTCATCCGCTCGTAGACCAGCCGCTCGTGCGCCGCGTGCTGATCGACAAGGATCAGGCCACTGCGGGTTTCCGCGACGATATAGGTCAGATGCAACTGGCCGCGCGGCACGCCCAAAGGCTGCTCCAAAGCGGCATCCTCGTCAGGGGCGGCACCGGTGGCGGCCGGCACCTCGGCGACGCCCGGCCGGGCATCCAGCGGCGCCTGAAAGGCATAGGCGGCGGTCCGCTCGGCGAGGCTGGGCCGTGCCGGGCCACCGGAGAAGGCAAAGCCCGGAC
>NZ_JBAQRT010000326.1:0-1507 GCF_049306435.1 Zavarzinia sp. | reverse complement strand
AGGGCAAGGGCACGACCCCGATCACCGCGATCGGCCCCGTCGACCAGCACAGCCAGCTCCAGCTCTATCTCGATGGGCCGGACGACAAGCTGTTCACCGTCATCGACCTGGCGACCAAGGGCAAGGGCACGATCATCCGCCCCGATCTCGCCGATGATCCGTCGCTGTCCTTCCTGGCCGGCCGCCGCATCGGCGATGTCGTCGCGGCCCAGGCGAGGGCCACGGGCGATACGCTGGTGCAGTTCAACCGCCCGGTGCGCCGCCTGACCATTCCGCGCTATGACGAAGAGGCGCTGGGCGGTCTGTTCATGCATTTCACGCTGGAAACCCTGATCGCCGCCGATCTCCTCGGCGTCGATCCCTTCGACCAGCCGGCGGTCGAGAATGGCAAGCAGCTGACCCGCCAGTATCTGGCGACCGGCAGCTACTGACTGCATCCGTCTCGCGCATGGGGCATGATGGCCCCATGCGCATCCGTCTTCTTCCCGAGTCGACCGTCAACCGCATCGCCGCCGGCGAGGTGGTCGAACGTCCCGCCAGCGCGGTCAAGGAACTGGTCGAAAACGCCATCGATGCCGGCGCCGGCCGGGTCGATGTCGTCGTCGAGAACGGCGGCCGGACCCTGATCCGCGTCGCCGACGACGGTTTCGGCATGAGCGCCGATGAAATCGCCCTGGCGATCGAGCGCCATGCCACCTCGAAATTGCCCGACGACAATCTGGACGCCATCGACAGTTTCGGCTTTCGCGGCGAAGCCCTGCCCTCCATCGGCTCGGTCGCCCGGCTGGACATCACCAGCCGGGCCCGGGGCAGCAATGAGGCCTGGTCGATCCGGGTCGACGGCGGCGCCAAGCACGAGGTCGAACCGGCGGCGATCAATGCCGGCACCAGGGTCGAGGTGCGCGATCTTTTCTACGCGACGCCGGCCCGGCTGAAATTCCTCAAGAGCGAACAGGCGGAATATCAGGCGATCGCCGATGTGATGCGGCGCATCGCCCTGTCCCATCCCGGCGTCGGTTTCACCCTGTCGGACGGCACCCGCCTCGCCCTTCGCTTCCCGGCCGAGACCGCGCTTGATCCCGAGGATGCGCGGCGCAGCCGGATCGCCGCCGTGATCGGCCGCGATTTCGCCGACAATGCCCTGGCCATCCGGGCCGAGCGCGAGGGCATCCACCTCGTCGGCTTTGCCAGCCTGCCGACCTATGCAAGGGCGACGGCGGCCCACCAGTATCTCTTCGTCAATGGCCGGCCGGTGAAGGACAAGCTGCTGACCGGGGCGGTTCGCGGCGCCTATATGGATTTCCTCGCCCGGGATCGCCATCCGGCGGTCGCGCTTTACCTGTCGCTCGACGGGCGCATGGTCGACGTGAATGTCCATCCGGCCAAGGCGGAGGTCCGCTTCCGTGATCCCGGCCTCGTGCGCGGGCTGATCGTCGGCGCGCTGCGCCATGCCTTGTCCGAGGCGGGCCACCGCGCCTCGACGACGGTCGCGGGCGCGGCGCTGGGC
>NZ_JBAQRT010000325.1:0-3025 GCF_049306435.1 Zavarzinia sp. | reverse complement strand
GGGCCGACTGCTCGCCGCCGACAACCTGCCGGGCGGTGCCTGGCTGTCGGTGGTGACACCAGTGGGTGTGGGGGCCGGGGTCCGCCGGATGGAAAAGCGGCGCACGGCGCTGGTCGCGGGCGCGGCGGCCGGCTGGCGCGCGGTCATGGCCTGGGCCGGTCGGGCTGGTGAAATGGAATTCCCGGATCTTTCCGGTAAAGGCCACGGAGCGGGGAATGGCGATGAGTGAAGCGACCGCACCGCGTTCCCCCGGCGATCGCCGCATCCGGCGCCGGCGCGTGCTCTTCATCAGCGGCTTCGATCCGCGAGGGGCCCGGCACTACCACGAGCTTTGGCGCGGCGAGGCCGCCAAGGCCGCGGCATCAGCCAGCAACCGGACGGACTATGCCCTGGGTGGCCGCAAGTCGGCGGGCCCCTTGCTGGTCGAATGGACCATGACCGGCAAGAACCTGATCGACGGCCAGGATGTCGTGACCGAAAGCCGTTTCGGTTTCCTGCGCTGGGATGATGTCGCCCGGGTGATGTGGCCGAAGGCCGACTGGTCGTTTGTATTCGAGACGGCGCGCACGCTCCTCCGGGGCAGCTGGATCGGCTATTTCCGCCGCATCTACCGGGTGCGGCCGGTCTATCTGCTGACCATCATGCAGCCGGTCGCGATCCTGTCGCTGGTACTGCTCGGCCTGCCGCTGATCGCCTGCGCCGTGCTGGCGGCGATCCTCGCCTTCACGCCGCTGCCCGCCATCGCCGTTCTGGCCGGCATTCCGCTCGGACTGCTGGGCGTGCCCCGGGTCCTTGCCTTCATCGAGAGGACGGGCAGCGTGCTGTGGCGCGGCCAGCTCGTGAATTTCTACTGCCGGCAGATCTATCACGAGGCCGCGCCGCTCGAGACCCGGATGGATCAGATGGCCGATCTGATCGCGGACGAGGCGGCCAGGGGGGATTGCGACGAATTCCTCGTCATCGGTCACAGTGTCGGCACCACGGTCGCCATTTCGGCGCTGGGCCGCGCGCTTCGCCGCCGCCGGTCGGATTTCGATGGCTTGTCGCGTATCGGTTTCGTCACCCTTGGCGCCATGACGCCGCTTCTGGCGGTCGAGCCGCGCTGTACCTGGTTCCGGGACGAGATCGCGGCCATCGCGCTTGATCCCGCTGTGACCTGGATCGATGCCTGCGCCGGGGCCGATGTCGTGTGTTTCCCCATGGTCGATCCCCTGACGCTGGCGGGCCACGAGCGGGCGGCGGGGGAACGGGTCAGCCCGCTGTTGACCTCGCCCCGTTTCCACAAGCTGTTCGATGCCGATCGTTATGCCGTCCTGAAGCGTGATCTCGGCCTGATGCATACGCTCTACCTGATGGCGACCCAGCGGCAGGGCAGGTGCGACTTCTTCGCCCTTTGCGCCGGGCCGCTTGCCTTGGCCGATCGCTTCCCCGAAACTGCCCCGCGCAAGCGGAGATAGGGAAATGGCCGGTTTCAAGCCCCCGAAGCCCGAGCCCAAGCCGGGTGGGTTGCCGTTCTGGCGCGTGTTGCCGGCCTGGCTGCGCGACGGGTTGTCGGTGCTGTCGGACAAGGCCTACAGCATGAAGATGGGGCAGTTCCGGCTGCCCACGCGGCGTTTCTTCATGCTGAACGATCCGCCGCTGATCCGCCGGGTGCTGGTCGATCAGGCGGACAATTACCCGAAGAGCGATATTCTCTCCTTCATGCTGAAACGCCTGATGGGCGACAGTATCTTCACCTCGAACGGGGCGCTGTGGCGGCGCCAGCGGGCGATGCTGACCCCGGCTTTCGAAGCGACGCGGGTCAAGCTGGTCTTCGGTCAGATGCGGGATGCGACGCAGGCGATGATCGACCGGCTGGACCTCGTCGCCGATGGCAGCCCCCAGCCGATCGACATCGAAACGACCCATGTCACCGCCGACATCATCCTGCGCACGATTTTCAGCAAGACCCTGGCCCGCGACAAGGCCGAGCAGATCTTCACGGCCTTCAACCGCTTTCAGGAGATCGCCTACGGTCTCGGCATGTTGCGGGTGTTCCGGGTGCCGACGTTCTTCCATGTCCGCCGCAACCGCGAGGCGAACGCGACGGCGCGCGAGATTCGCGGCCTGCTGGAGCCCCTGATCCAGGAGCGACTGGACCTGATCGCCGCCGGCAAGACCCCGCCGGAACGCGATTTCCTCGCCGCCATGATCGAGGCCCGCGACCCCGGGAACAGCGAGCCTTTCGGCTTTCGCGAACTCTACGAACAGGTGGCGATGCTGTTCCTTGCCGGGCACGAGACCTCGGCCAGTGCCCTTGCCTGGACATTGTACCTGATCGCCAGCCAGCCCGATGTGCAGGAGCGCCTGCACGGGGAAATCCTTGGCGTCCTCGGGCCGGAGCGGGCGCCCGAACTGGGCGATCTCCGCGCCATGGATTACCTGCGCGATGTCTTCCGCGAATCGCTGCGGCTCTATCCGCCGGTCGCCTTCATCGCCCGTGAGCCCGCGACGACGGAATGCATGAGGGGCAAGACGGTGGGGCCCGGCTCGATCGTCTTCATCTCGCCCTGGATGCTGCACCGGAACCGCGATCATTGGGACGCGCCGGATGAATTCGACGCCGATCGTTTCAACACCGACAAGGGGATCGAGGCGGCGCGCTGCGCTTACCTGCCGTTCAGCATGGGGCCGCGCGTGTGTCTTGGCGCCGCCTTCGCCCAGCAGGAAGCGGCGCTGATCCTCGCCAGCCTTGTTCGCCGCTATCGCTTCGAGACGGTGCCGGGCCATGTGCCGAAGCCGGTCGCCCGCCTGACCCTGCGGTCGGAAAATGGCGTCATGCTGAGCCTGACCCGCCGGGATGCGCCGGCCGATTCCGCCGCCGCCGCCGAATGAGCCTCGGCGACGCGCTTCTCGTGGCGGGTGGCGGTATCGGACTTGCCGGCGCGCTGGTCGCGCTGTGGAGCGCCGACCTGATGCGCCGCCGGGTGCCGCCCCTGACGGAAGCGGTGGTCGCCGATGCCGTGGTCATCATCCCGGCCACCGG
>NZ_JBAQRT010000324.1:0-12901 GCF_049306435.1 Zavarzinia sp. | reverse complement strand
CAGCAGGCCGGCGCGCGCCTGCTTCGGCTCGCCGGGGATGCCCTGCTGGCCCATGGCGCCGCCGCCCTGCTGGCGGAAGCCCTGGACCGCCTGCGGAAAGAGGAGGACGAGGACAGTCTCCTCGCCCGGATCGGCGCCCGTTTCGCGCGTCTCACCGGCGGCGCCTATCAGGGCGTGACGGCCGACGAGGATGATGCCGGCCGGCCCCACCTGCTGATGATCGAGGCCGACGGGGTGACGGCCAAGCGGGTGGAGGAATTGTCGGAAGGCGGGCGCGACCAGCTCTATCTCGCGCTGCGTCTCGTCATGATCGAGGATTACGCGGGCAGGGGCCCGGCCCTGCCCTTCATCGCCGATGATCTGCTGCAAACCTCGGACGAGACCCGCAGCCGCCTCATCCTGGAGGCGCTGACGGACCTGTCGCATCACACCCAGGTGATCGTGCTCAGCCACCACGAGCAGGTGGCGCGCATCGCCGAAGGGCTCGGCGACGCGGTCCGGCTCATTCGCCTGTAATCGCCGGGACGATCACCAGACGCCGGTGCTGGGCATGGATTTCCACGGCTCGGCCGGGGGCAGCGGCGCGCCCTTCTGCAGAAGCTCGACCGAAATCAGGTCGGGCGAGCGGACGAAGGCCATCCAGCCGTCGCGCGGCGGCCGGTTGATGGTGATGCCCGCCGCCTGCAGCTTCGCGCAGGTCGCGTAGATATCGTCGACCTCGAAGGCGAGGTGGCCGAAATTGCGCGCCGTGCCGTAATCTTCCGTATCCCAGTTGTAGGTCAGCTCGACCAGCGGCGCATCGGTGGCGCCCGCATCGGCATCGACCGGCGCGGCGAGATAGACGAGCGTGAACCGCCCGCCCTCGCTCTCCATCCGGCGCACCTCGCGGAGGCCAAGATGGGTGCAGAAGAAAGTCATCGCGGCGTCGAGGTCGCGCACGCGGATCATCGTGTGCAGAAAACGCATGTCATTCTCCTGTGGAATCTCGGGGATCAGAAGCCGCGGAAGACGGACTTGCGCTTCTCGGCGAAGGCTTTCAGCCCTTCCTGGAGGTCATCCGAGGACCAGCAGGCGGAAATCCGCTCGGCCGCCGCCGTCTCGTCGAGATCGCCCCGGGCGATGCCGTTCAGGGTCTGCTTCATGCCCTGCACCGCGAGGGGCGCGAGGCCGAGGATACGCTCGGCCAGCGCATCCACTTCGGCGGCGAGGGCGTCCCTGGCGACGATCTTGTCGAGGAAACCGATCTCGACCAGTTGCTGCCCGGCGAATTCCTCGACCGAAAGCACGAGGCGCTTGGCGACATTGAGGCCCAGCCGCTCGACGAGGCGCGACAGGCCCAGCACCGGATAATGGATGCCGAGTCGGGCCGGCGGCACGAACATCTTCATGCCCTCGACCCCGATGCGGAAATCGGCGACCAGCGCGATCTCGACCGCGCCGCCGAAAATGCCGCCGTTCAGCGCGGCGATCACCGGGATCTTCAGGCTTTCCAGCTGGTTGACGAAAGCCTCCAGCGCGCCTTCGCGCTGCTCGCCCGAGGTCAGATCGTTGATCGAGACCCCGGAACAGAAACTCTTCGACGTGCCGCCCGAAAGGATCAGCAGGCGGATCGAGGGATCGGCCGCGATCGCGGTGAGATGGGCGCCGAAACGCTCGAGGTCGGCCCGCTCCAGCGCATTGTGGCGCTCCGGCCGGTTCAGGGTGATGGTGGCGCGCGCGCCTTCGACGTGGAGGAGGACGGTATCGGTCATGGCCGGCACCCTACAAGACCGCGTGCGGCGCAGCAACCGGCGCGCGCGCAAAGCAGGGCTTGCGAAGCCCCCTCATCTTGGCTATTAGAAGCGCCTTCGATGGCCCCCGGCCTGCCGGCGTAGCTCAGGGGTAGAGCAACTGATTCGTAATCAGTAGGTCCGCGGTTCAATTCCGCGCGCCGGCACCAGCGCCAAGCCATTGATTTCAAAGAGAAATTTACGCCTTGCCGGGCCGTTCGGAACGGAACGCAACGGGAACTGTTAGACTTTCCCGCAGCAAACCGTTCAACTCTTGTTGCCTGACCGTTCCTCGGAGAGGCCATGTGCGGTCGCTATACCTATCGGCTGAATTGGCGGGACATCCACAGGCTCTACAGCCTGACGATCGACGCGCCGCCGTCGAACCTGCAACCCCGCTACAATGTCGCGCCGACCCAGGTCGTGCCCATCGTGCGGGCGGATCGCGAACTGGCGTGGAGCCGCTGGGGCATGATCCCGCTCTGGGTCCGCGACCTCGGCGACATCCGTATCACGACGATCAACGCCAGGGCCGAGGGGCTGGAGCAGTCTCGCCTCTATCACGGGCCGTGGCATCAGGCGCGCTGTCTCGTGCCAGCGTCGGGCTGGTACGAATGGCACACGGTCGGCCGCTCGAAACAACCGCATCTCATTCAGCGCCCGGGGGCGGAAACGATCAGCTTCGCCGGCCTGTGGTCGCTCTGGCGCTCGCCCGAGGGGCACGAGATCGTCTCGCACACGATCGTCGTCACCGACGCCGCGCCCGCCCTTCGCCACATCCACGACCGGATGCCGGTGATCGTCCGGCCGGAAGATCACGACGAATGGCTGACCGCGCCCGAGCCGCCGGCGCATCTGCTGCGCGCCGACCCCGGCCCCTGGGAGGACGTGCCGGTCGCCCCCCCGCGTCGGCCGCGTGGCCGAGGATGACGAGGGGCTGATCCAGCCCCTTCGCCGCCTGATCTGAGGGCGGGCGCGACCCCGCCCTTCCGGTCTCAAGGCTCGTAAGGCACGAAATCGCTCTTCGCCGTGCCGCAGGCCGGGCAATACCAGTCGTCCGGCAGGTCGGCGAAGCGGGTTCCCGGCGGGATGCCGGCATCGGGGATGCCGGCGGCCTCGTCATAGATCTCGCCGCAGGTCGCGCATTGCCACAGCTTGTAGGTCTCCTCCGACATGGCCGCGCTCAAGCCGTCATCTCGAAGCGGATCGGCACGCGCTTCGGCCCGCAGACGAATTCGGACTGGGCCATCTCGCCTTCGCCCGCCATCTCGATATGCTTCAGGCGGGGAATGACTTCCTCCCAGAAGCAGCGCATCTCGAGCCGCGCCAGATGCTGGCCGAGACAGATGCTGGCCGAGACAGATGTGGGAGCCGTAGCCAAAGCCGATGTGGCGGTTGGGCGTGCGTTCGGGATTGAACACCATCGGATCCTCGAAGGCATCCTCGTCCCGGTTGCCCGAGATATAGGACAGATACAGGAGGTCGCCCTTCTTAATCTGACGGCCGCGCAGCACATAGTCCTCCTTGGCGGAGCGGACGAACTGCTGCACCGGCGAGGCCCAGCGGATCGATTCCTCGACGAAACCGGCGATCAGCTTCGGATTGTCCTGCAGCTTCTTCAGGAGCCCGGGCGTCTCCGCCAGTTTCCACATCGAGGTGGCGGTCGTCGCCGAGGTGGTGTCATGCCCGGCGGTCGAGGCGATGACGAAATAGGAGATCATCGCCCGGTCTTCCATCGGGCAGCCGTTGGCGATGACCGAGGCGATGTCGCCGCGCGGGCAGCCGCGCCGGTCCGCGATCACCTTGTCGTAATATTCCTTGAACTCGGCATAGACGATGTCCCAGGTCCGGATGATCTCGCCCGGATCGGTCGGGTCGGAGCCCGGACGCTTCAGGTCGGGATCGGCATAGGTGAACAGCCACTGCGTCAGGCGCAGCATCTTGGCGTGGTCTTCCTCGGGCACGCCGATGATGCTCAGCACCACCTCGAGCGGATAGTGGAAGGCGACGTCCCAGGCGAAGTCGCACTGCGGCGCCAGGGCGGCCAGCCGGTCGGCGTAGCGCTTCGCCATCTCGCGCACCTTGGGCTCCAGCGCCGCGATCGACTGCGGCATGAAATGCGGCGCGGTGACGTTGCGGTAATCCGTGTGCTCGGGCTCGTCCATATGCACGAGGGTGCGGAAGATATGCGGCAGGCCGCCGGTATAGTCCCGCATCAGCTGTTCGGCATATTGCGAGGCCAGGGTCTTCGAGCGCTCGGCGTTCAGGAAGATCTTGTCCTGACGCGTAATCTCCCGGATATCGTCATATTTGGTGACGATCCAGTGCGGATCGAACCCCGGCACTTCCGCCACCGACAGCGGATAATCGCGGCGCAGCGTCTGGAAGATGTCCTGGATGCGCTCGCGGCTGCCGAAGGTCGCGGGCGAGAAGATGGGGGCGACGAGATCGACCGGAATCGTGGTGGTTTCCATGATTTCCTCCTCATTTTTCTGTGCTTGGGATGCGCGGCATCCACCGGCATGAACCCTATCGCCCCGGGAAATCGCCTCACTGTCCGAAAGGATAGTTCTCGGCCGTGCCTTCTCCGCTAGGGATCGGGCAAGGGGCGGCACGGCCCCGCCAACGACGGGAGGACCCATGATCACCGACCATTTCAACCCGGGCCTGCTCGAGGGCCGCACCGCCTTCATCACCGGCGGCGGCAGCGGCGTGAACCTCGCCATCGGCAAGGCTTTCGCGGCGCTGGGCGCGAGGATCGGGATCTGCGGCCGAACGCGGGAGCGGCTCGAAAGCGGCCGGATCGCCCTCGAGGCGCTGGGCGCCGAGGTCTTCACCGCGGTCGCGGATGTCCGCGACGCCGACGCGGTCCAGGCCGCCCTCGATGCCTGCCGCCTCGCTCTCGGCCCCGTCGATATTCTGGTCTGCGGCGCGGCCGGCAATTTCGTCGCCCCGGCGGAAGCGATCAGCGCCAAGGGCTTCCGCACCGTCGTCGAGATCGACCTGCTCGGCACGTTCCACGCGACCCGGGCCGCCTTTCCGCAACTGCGCGAGACGAAGGGCAACATCCTGTTCGTTTCGGGCGGACAGTCCTTCGTGCCCTTCGCCTTCCAGGCCCATGTCGGCGCCGCCAAGGCGGGGATCGACAATCTGATGCGGAACCTGGCGCTCGAATGGGGTCGCTACGGCATCCGCTGCAACAGCATCGTGCCTGGCCCGGTGAAGGATACCGAAGGCATGAAGCGCCTGGGCGGACCGGAGGACCCGGACCTGTGGCGCGAAATGACGCCGCTCGGCCGCATGGCGGAACAGGAGGAAATCGGCCAGGCCGCCGCCTTCCTGGTCTCGCCACTGGCGAGCTATATCAGCGGCGCCGGGCTCCGCGTCGACGGCGGACAGAACCTGACCGGTTCCACCCTGTTCAACGCCGCGATCGCCCGCGCGCTGGCGGCGGGGCCCGGGGATCCCGCCTAACCCTATTGCAGCATGCCCATCGAGCGGGCCTTGGCGACCGCCGCCGTCCGCGTCCGCACGTCGAGCTTGTCGAAGATATTCCGCAGGTGCCATTTCACCGTCGGCAGCGACACGAACAGACGCTCGGTGATCTGGCCATTGGTCAGGCCCTGGGACACCATGGCGAGGACGCGGTATTCCTTCTTGCTGAGGCTGGCGCGGGCCGCCACCTCGCCGGACAATGCCCCGTCCTCGTCGTCGTCATCGGGGGCGGCGGCCGGGGTTCCGGCCAATCGCGCGACCAGTGCGACCGCTTCGGCCGGCAGGCTGTCCCGGATCGAGCCGACATGCTGCGCGATCGCCGGGGCGAAGGGGCGCAGGATCGCCTCATGGTCGAGAATGCTGCGCGCGAGGCCCAGCGACGCCGCCTTTTCCACGGCTTCGATGAGGGTGCGGAGGGCGAATGTCGTCTCGCCATCGGCATGATGGGCCGCCGCCTTCACGCAGCAGGCCTGGACCCACAGGCGAAGGCGACCGCTGGCCCTGGTCGCGGCGACGATCGGCAGGACATCGGCGATCGCCCGCCGGGCATGGCCCGAGACCAGATTCTGCTTGGCGTTCAGCAGGCGTTGACGCTCGGCGAGTTCGGGCGTGTCCGCCGCCGCCTCGCCGGGATCGCCGCCATCGGCGATGTCGAGGCCGCGCCGGACGACGGGACTGAGATCGAGGATGATCTCGTTCCTGATGAGATGAAGCATCTTCAGCGCGGGTGCCCCGAAGCGCCGGATCGACAGGGGTTCCATGTCGCGCAACAGGTCGAGCGCGGCCCCCGGCCCCTTGTCGATCAGGGCGAGACGCGCCGCGACCCGCCAGCCGCACAGGGCGACGTCGATATTGCCGTGCTGGGCGATGCTCGGCAGGCTGCGCCGGATCAGCAGCCGCGCCTGGTCGAGCTGGCCGCGCTCGTAACAGGCATCGGCCAGCACCAGTTCGGCCGAGGCCCGCATCAGCTCCGACGGCTGATTGCGGGCCAGCATGTCCTCGATTTCCTTGCAGGCCGCCTCGGGCCGGCCCTGAAACAGGAAAAACAGGGCGGAGAGTGTCGTGACCCAGCCAAGGCCGTAACTGGTATTGGCCCGGGCGATTTCCCGCCGCGCGAGGTCGAGGGATTTCAGCGCGCCCGCCATGTCGAGCTGGGTGCGCTGGCACAGCGCCATCGCCACCGCGACCGTCGCCCGGTCGAAGGGCGTCTCGGCCGCGCCGCCCTCCAGCCAGTCCCGGCCGAGCATCAGGGCATCGCCATGGCGATAGGTGAAATAGGCGATCAGGAACCGCAAAAGGCCGAGCTGGCGCCCCTGCGGGTCCTGCCGCCGCAAGGTCTCGAAATGGGCGTCCATGATCTGGCCGGCCCGGTCGTAATCGCCCGAGAACAGCGCCGCCCAGACCATCCAGAAGGCGATCCTCGGCCAGGTCGGGTCCGCCGGCGGCAGGCGCTCGGCGCAGCTCAGGAAACGGGCGGTCTCGCCCCGGCGGGTCAGCAGCTCGGGGGCACAGGCCTCCAGCCACGCCGCCGCCAGATCGCCCGCGCCGGCCCGGAAGGCATAGTCGATCGCCTCGATCCAGTCGCCCTTGCCATGGTGCCACAGCGCCGCCCGGCTCAAGGACTGGGCGACCAGCGCGGGGTCCTGCCGCAGGGCCTGCATGACCAGGAAATCGCGGAACAGCGCATGCAGCCGGACCTGCGTGCCCTGGCGGTCCAGCCGCATGACGAAGAGATTGCGCTCCTGCATGTCGTGGAAATGGTCCCGCGCCGCGCCATCGCCGGTGACCGCTTCCGACAATTCAGCGGTGATATTGTCGAGAGGTCCGACGCGAAGGAGAAAATCGCGCAAGGGCGGCGGCAGGGTGCGGAAGACTTCCTCGTTCAGGAACTGGCCGATATCCTGATCGGCGCCGGAGAATTCCTCCGCCAGCTGGCGCAGGCTGGTGCCGGCGGCGACCAGCAGGCGGACCAGTTGCAGCCCGGCCGCCCAGCCTTCGGTGCGCCGGATCACCCGCTCGACCGCATCTGCGTCGGCCCGGCAATCATGGCCGATCAGCCGCCGCGCCTCCTCGGGCGAAAAGGCGAGGTCGCCGGCATCGAATTCGCCGACGAGGCCGCGCAGCCGCAGATGCCCGAGGGCGAGCCGGACCCCGCGCCGCGTGCCGATGACCGCATGGACCAGGCCCCTGCCCTCGCGGATCAGGACATCGAGGGCATGCGCCGTTTCCTCGCTGTCGCAAAGGTGGAAATTGTCGATGAAGAGCACGATGCGCCGGCCCCGGGCGACGATGGCATCGACCAGCCCCTTGGGATCATGGGCCGACAGCAGGGCCTCGATCGTCGTCCGATCGCCCCCCATCCCGTCGTCGCGACCGCGCCCGTCGTCGCGACAATGGGCGACCGCCTGTTCCAGCATCGAGACGAAACGCCCCGCCTCGGCGTCGAAATGATCGCAGCCGAACCAGGCCGCCTCGCCCCCTCGCCCGCGCCAGGCGTCCAGGACCTGCGCCATCAGGGCCGACTTCCCGCTGCCCGTGGGCGCCGTCACCAAGGTCACCGTATTGCCGGCGATACTGGCGCAGATCGCCTCGATCAGCCGGCCGCGCGGGACGAGCTCGAGATTGAATGTCGGCGGACTGAATTTCTCATGCCTGCCCATGGCTCCCTCCCAGGAGATCCCGCGGGCTCCGATCTGCGCCGGGCGCCGCCTTGTCCTTGATCCCGGCCCGGCCGGAACACGACACCATCCGCCGCGCCCCCGCCCCGGCCCCTGACCGAAAGTATAGTTTGGTGGGAAATCGGGCGAGTGGGGATTTGGGCGGGGTGGGCGCAATACCCGCATAGGGGCCGACGCGTCAGGCCGGCAAGGGATCCGTGCCGCGATCGAGCAAGGCCAGATAGTCCGAATAGGCGTAGATACGGCCACGTTGCCGCCCCGTGGTCTCGCGCACGACATCGATTCTGGCGAGATTTTCCAGCGCCGTGCTGGCGGTCGGGAAAGAGATGGCGAGCTTTTCGGCGACAGTCTGGATGGTCATGATCGGGCTGGCCTGCATCAATTCATGGACTCGAAGCGCGGACACGGCCGCGCGGCCGAGGCCAGCGATCCGCTGCCGGTGAGCGTCGAACATGGCGATCAGATCGCGTGCCGTCGCGGTGGCTTGTTCAGCGGTCTCCGCGACGCCGGTCAGGAAAAACTCCATCCAGGTCTCCCATGTCCCGGCCTGGCGGACTTCCTGCAAGAGCCGGTAATAGTCGTCGCGCCGGGATTTCAGGAACAGGCTGAGATAGAGGATCGGCTCGCGCATCACCCCCGCCTCGCACAGGATCAGCGTGATGAGCAGCCGGCCCAGACGCCCGTTGCCGTCGAGAAAAGGGTGGATCGTCTCGAACTGGACGTGAGCCAGGCCCGCCCGGATGAGCGGGGGCAAAGCCGCATCCTCGCTGTGCAGGAAACGCTCGAGCGCGTCCAGGCATTCGTCCAGCCGGTTCGGCGGCGGCGGCACGAACAGGGCGTTGCCGGGCCGGGTTCCGCCGATCCATTTCTGCGAGCGGCGAAACTCGCCCGGTTGCTTGGCGGCGCCCCGTCCCGACTTGAGCAGGATGGCGTGCATTTCGCGGATCAGCCGGAGCGACAGGGGAAATCCACCCCGCATCCGGGAGACGCCGTGCTCGATCGCCGCGACGTAATTCGAAACCTCGGTCACATCGTCGAGCAGGGCCGCCGACGCTTCGTTATTTTCGAAGAGCAGCAGATCCGACAACGACGATTGCGTCCCCTCGATCTGCGAGGACAGGAGGGCTTCCTTGCGGACGTACATGTAGAGGAACAAGGGCGTCGAGGGCAGGATCGTCGTCATGCCATCGAGCCGCCCGACCGCGGCGATGGCGCGTTCGTAGACCCGCATGAACCGTGCGAGTTCGAGCGGCGGCATCGGCGGCAATGGCGCGGGCATATAGGCGCGCACCCGCTCGCCTCCCGCGCTCGTTTCGACATAGGCCCCGAGCCTTTGGTTCGCCCCGTCCGCCACGCGCGATCCTTTCATTAGCCTTTTCATTATTAAAACATATCGCCATATACCTTAATAGAGGACCGAGCGAATTCAAGGCTGCCGGCATACGGGCGTCTACACGGAAAGGGGCCTTGGACCGCGATAGGGGACAGACGCGGCCGAAGTTCGGAAGTCGTGGCCACTGGATGTGCACCGAGCCGCCATTCCTCTCCGGGCTCGATCCGGCGATGCACTCGACGCTGCGCGCCCGCGCCCGCCGCGCGGCGGGCAAGCCGCAGCGCGACGACGCATTCCGCCTGTGTATCCTGTGTATGTTGTCCGTGCGCGGCCGGTTCGACCCACCCCAATGGGCCTTGCGGCGGCTGGCACCCGGCGACTTGGCCGAATGCCGCGCCGCTCTGGCGGCAGACTGGGAGAAACATCAGCATGAGAGGAAACCATGATGCGCTCAACACGACCCCCACGCTATTCGCCTCCACGCCAGACGAAAGCCATCCAGGGGCCGGGAACAGCTCCGCCGCGCCCCGTAGGCAAGGCAGGCCACACGCCCGCGAAGGGCAGCAGTTCGCGGCCGCCCAAATGAGCGAGCCAAGGATTGCCGAGCTGCGGCTCACCCCTAAGCGTCTGTCCCCTGGGCAGTCCTTCGGGCGGGCATGACGCAGGCAGAGGCCCGCGCAGCGCTGGGTCCCGGCCCCAGCCGAGAGCTGCTCGAACGGGTGCGTTGGGGACAGATCGTGTTCCAGCCGCCGATACAGTTGAACGGCCGCGACGAGCGCGAGGTGCGGGCCAAGAGGACAAAACCGGCCCAACCCCGCAAGCCCGTCAAGTATGTCAACCAAGTCGATGCGGCTCCGCAGCCCTGCCTGTGTTGTCGGCAGCCTTTTGCGAGCAGCGGGCCGGGCAATCGGATGTGCGACCGGTGCCGCACCCGAAACGTGAGCCCCTACGCGCTCTGACCCTTCACTTGCCTTGGGAAGCTTCGATGGCGGGAGGCGGCGCAGGGATCTTGAGGGCCCCCTGGAGGTAGGCAGCTGCCAACCCCGCAATGACCGTCGCCACAATGCCGATCCCCCACGACGCCACCCTGGGCCATGCCTTGCCGAACCAGCCCTTCTTTTTCTCGCGCAGGTAGATCGCTGCATAGGGCACGTAACGGGAGTGCAGCGCGTTGACCCCGAAGATCAAGGCCAGAACAACCCCCATCAAAATCGCCCGATCCTTCAAACCGCTCAGGCTTGGTAGGAATACAATGGCGGCCAGCAGCATCACCTGGTTGATGCCGATCCCCCACCGCTTGAAGTTCGTGATGTAGGTGCGCTCGTACCGTTTCAGGTCGCGCTTCAATGTCTCAAGCTGTCCGAGAACCCACGCTTCGTTCGCCCCCTGCGTCATGGCCGTGTTCACCTGGGGGCCAAATTCTATGGAGACGACCTGGTTCGATCCTGAGCCATCGGGCTTTTGGGCGAATATCTTGATGATCTCTGCCCGATCCACGGTGAATTGGAGCTGCTTGAAGTCCTCAAGGTAGCGGGCTTGTTCGGTGCCTGCGACCACGGTGACAATGACGCTGGGAAACTCCCGCCGAATGCTTCCTGCAATTTCCGTGATCTGGTCCTTATCAATCTCAATCGCGCCAAAATTGTGCCGGGCCGTGTGAAATTGCTCTGCCCTCTGCACGTCGGTCGGCTGTTCGCCGCCCGTGTGCGGGAGTAGCGTGAAGGTGCCCGCCGAGCCGATGGTGGTCTGCCAATCGCCGTGGATTTCGCCCTTGGCGTTCATCGTGCCAGTGACGGTGAGCCGCCCAAACTCGACGCCCTCAATTTCCGCTTCGGGCTGACCGGTCAGGGTGAGTGTGGGTGCATCAAAGGTGCCCCGCACCGCGTAAACCGCAATGCCAACGCCTTCCTCATTCATTCGTAGGGTACCGGTCAGCGCCGCATCTTCACCTTCCAAGGTGACGAATACATTGCCGATGTTTGTGCCCCAAGCGCGGCCAGCCCATCTTTTCGTCAGCGCCATAAATCCCCCCGAGCATCGGCTTAGACAACATGCCACAATACGAACAGGCGGGAAGGCTGAATAAACCCCAAGTATCAGCCCCCCCCCTCCTGCGACCGTCCGTCTCGCCTTGGGGCGGCCTTGTCTGCTAGGCTCGCGCGATGCGCGACGCTGACCTGAAAGACTTCACTGCCTTCCTGCATGAGTTCCAGTCCGAAACCGACCGGGGAGCCGCGCTAGTCGGCGCTGCCCTGATCGACCGGAAGCTGGCGGACACGCTGCGCGCGTTCTTCGTCACCGGTAAGACAGCCGGGGAGCTGCTGGACGGCGGCACTGCCCCCCTGGGGACCTTCTCGGCGCGCATCAAGGCGGCTCACGCCTTGGGCCTGATCGACGCCTTCGAGCTCTGCGAGTGCAACCTGATTCGGAAGATTAGGAACGAGTTCGCCCATAGCGTTCACGGGCTGGCCTTTGCCGACCCGACCATCACTGGCCTCTGCGACAAGCTGCAGTCCGACCTACCAGGCGGCCGGGCAGCCTTTGCCGGGAAGCCGCGCGGGGTGTTCATCAATGCGATCGTGCTAACCGTAATGCGCCTCACCTACCGCGCCGAGTGGGTGGCGAAGGAGCAGCGGACCACGAAAAGCTGGCCTTAGGCCTTCAGCAAATCTGCTCCCCTGGGCGCTCCTCTGATGAGGAGCCCGAAGGCCTCAAAACGCTGCTAAGTTATTGAAAATCTGGAGCGGGCGAAGGGATTCGAACCCTCGACCCCAACCTTGGCAAGGTTGTGCTCTACCCCTGAGCTACGCCCGCTCTGGCGTTTGTCCGGCGGCCTGAAATCGCAGTTTCCCTTGGGAAACTGGAGCGGGCGAAGGGATTCGAACCCTCGACCCCAACCTTGGCAAGGTTGTGCTCTACCCCTGAGCTACGCCCGCTCTGGCGTCGGACGACGTAATCTGCGGCATTCCAAAGGCCGCTGATCGCGTCGAGGCCGGCACTATACGCAGGCGCCCGATCTTTGCAAGCATGTTTTTCGGCGCCGTCCGGCGCTAGAAAGGAGCCATGCCGCTGACCGATTCCGAACTCCTCGCCCGTCTCGATGCCCTCGGCATCGCACATCGCACCCACGACCACGCGCCCGCCCATACCGTCGAGGAAGCGCAGGGCTTGCGCGGCGCCTTGCCCGGCGGCCATGCCAAGAACCTGTTCCTGAAGGACAGGAAGGGCGGTTTCTGGCTGGTGGTCGCCGAAGAGAATACCCGTGTCGACCTGACGGCGCTGGAGAAATTCCTGCAGGTGCCGCGCCTGTCCTTCGGCCCGGCGGAGATGATGATCGCGTTGCTGGGCGTTTCCCCCGGCTCGGTCACGCCGCTCGCCCTCGCCAACGAATCGGCGGCGCCGGTCCGCCTCGTCCTCGACGAGGGGTTGATGGCTTTCGACCCGCTGCATTTCCACCCTCTGCGCAACGACCGCACAACGGCCCTCGCCCGCGCCGATTTCCTGCGCTTCCTCGAAGCGGCCGGGCATCCTCCCGTGATGGCCGATCTCGCGGGCCTTGCCGCGGCCCGGGCGGCCGCGCGGGCCGCGGCGCGGGGCTGATCACCCCTTGCGCACACCGGCACCCC